>NZ_JBEXRZ010000064.1:0-36346 GCF_040613325.1 Streptomyces sp. NPDC006283
TCGCCTTCCCCGACGTCGCCGAGTCCCCAGATCGGCTGCATGTGGCGCTGCCGGTCGAGCCGGTGAAGCGAGCAGCAGCCAGTCGGTCTCCAGCTCGTCCCACAGCCCGGCGGCGGTGACGGCGGTGCGCAGGCGTTCGAGGATCTCCTCGGTGACCGCGGGGTCGTCGAAGAAGGGGCGCCCGGTGCGGGTGTGCAGCGCGCCCGTCGGGCCTCCGCCACGGCCTTCGGCGTGGGAGGTTACCCCACCGGTGCCGAACCGCTCGCGCGCGGCGTCGGCGTCCCGGCAGACCAGCGCCACCGCACGCGAGCCCATGTGTTTCTCCTCGCACACGACCTTGGTCACCCCGTCGGACCGGTACTGGGCGAAGGCCTCCACCGGGTGCTCCAGGTAGCCCTCCTCCTTCGACGTGGCGGTCGGCGCCATGGTCGGCGGCAGATACGCCAGCAGGCGCGGGTCGATCGCGAAGCGGCTCATGACCTCGAGCGCCGCGGCGGCGTTCTCCTCCCGTACGCCGATGCGGGCCATGTGGCGGGTCTCCACGACACGCCGGCCCTGCACATCGGCGAGGTCCAGCGGCCGGCCCTCACGGCCGCCCGGCGCCTCGGTGACCAGTGGCCGGACCGGCTCGTACCAGACCTTCTCCGCCTGCACGTCGACCAGTTCCCGCTCGGGCCAGCGCAGGGCGGTCATCTTCCCGCCGAAGACCGCGCCCGTGTCGAGACAGATGGTGTTGTTGATCCAGGAGGTGTTGGGCACAGGTGTGTGGCCGTAGACCACCGCGGCCCGGCCACGGTAGTCCTCGGCCCACGGGTAGCGGACGGGCAGCCCGAACTCGTCGGTCTCGCCGGTCGTCTCCCCGTACAGCGCGTGCGAGCGGACCCGGCCGGACGTGCGGCCGTGGTACTTCTCGGGCAGTCCGGCGTGGGCGACGACGAGCCTGCCCTCGTCGAGCACGTAGTGGCTGACGAGTCCGTCGATGAACTCCCGCACCTGCGTACGGAAGGTGTCGTCCTCCTTCTCCAGCTGTTCGATCGTCTCCGCGAGCCCGTGGGTGTGCTGAACGTTTCTGCCCTTGAGCCAGCGCCCGAGCTTGTTCTCGTGGTTGCCGGGCACGCACAGGGCACTGCCGCCCGCGACCATGCCCATCACCCGGCGCAGCACACCGGGGCTGTCCGGGCCGCGGTCGACGAGGTCTCCGACGAAGACGGCGGTACGGCCCTCGGGGTGTACGCCGTCCACATAACCGAGCTTGGCGAGCAGTGTCTCCAGCTCGGAGCTGCAGCCGTGGATGTCGCCGATGATGTCGAACGGTCCGGTCAGGTGCCGCAGGTCGTTGTAGCGGCGCTCGAGGACGACCTCGGCGCTCTCCGCCTCCTCGACGCTGCGCAGGATGTGCACCTTGCGGAAGCCCTCACGCTCCAGGCCGCGCAGCGAGCGGCGCAGTTCGCGGCGGTGGCGGGCGATGACGTGGCGGGGCATGTCGGAGCGGTCGGGGCGGGTCGCGTTGCGCTGCGCACAGACCTCTTCCGGCATGTCGAGCACGATCGCGATCGGCAGGACGTCGTGCTCACGCGCCAGCCGGACCAGCTGACGGCGGCTCTCCAGCTGCACGTTGGTGGCGTCGACGACGGTCAGCCGCCCGGCGGCGAGCCGCTTGCCGACGATGTAGTGCAGGACGTCGAAGGCGTCGCCGCTGGCGCTCTGGTCGTTCTCGTCGTCGGCGACCAGGCCGCGGCAGAAGTCGGAGGAGATGACCTCGGTCGGCTTGAAGTGCCTGCGCGCGAAGGTGGACTTGCCGGAGCCGCTGGCCCCGACGAGGACGACGAGGGACAGATCGGTCACCGGGAGCCGGCGGCCGGGGGTGCTGTCGGTGGTGCCGGTGGTCTCTGTGGTGCTCATGCGGCCTTCGCCTCCTTTGCCTTCTCCGTGATCCCGCTCTTCTCGGCGCGCGCCTTCCCGGCGTTCTCCGTCTGCGGGCCGGTGGTCCCGTTCATCTCGAACACCGCCATCTGCGTGGGCGGGCCCACCTCGGGGTCGTCGGGTCCGACCGGCACGTAGCGGACCTCGTAGCCGTGCCGCCCCGCCACACCGTCGGCCCAGGTGCGGAACTCCTCGCGGGTCCACTCGAACCGGTGGTCGCCGTGACGGACATGGCCGGCGGGCAGCGTCTCCCAACGGACGTTGTACTCGACGTTGGGAGTCGTCACGAGCACCGTCGTCGGCCGGGCCGAGCCGAACACCGCGTACTCGAGCGCGGGCAGCCGCGGCAGGTCGACGTGCTCGACGACCTCGCTCAGTACGGCCGCGTCGTATCCGGCAAGGCGCTTGTCCGTGTACGTGAGCGAGCCCTGCATCAGCTTGACGCGGGCCGCCTGGCGCTCGCCCATCCGCTCCAGCTTGAGCCGCCGTCCGGCGATGGTCAGCGCCCGCACCGAGACGTCCACGCCGACGATCTCGGTGAAGCGGACGTCCCCCAGCAGCGCCTGTACCAACTGGCCCTGACCGCAGCCCAGGTCGAGCACCCGGCTCGCGCCCGCCGTACGCAGTGCTTCGAGAATGGCCTCCCTGCGCTGCTCGGCGAGCGGGACGGGCCGCTCCTCGGTGTCGGTGGTCTCGTCGACGGCGTTGTCCACGTCCTCGACCTGGAGGTCGTCGGCCTCCGCGAGACGCGCCAGCTCCAGGCGCTCCATCGCCTGCCGGGTCAGCCCCCAGCGCCGGGACAGATAGCGGCTGGTGATCAGCTTCTGCTCGGGGTGGTCCGCGAGCCAGCCCTCGCCGGCGCGCAGCAGCTTGTCGACCTCGTCCGGTGCGACCCAGTAGTGCTTGGCGTCGTCGAGGACGGGCAGCAGGACGTAGAGCTGGCGCAGCGCGTCGGCGAGCCGCAGCTCTCCTTCGAGCACCAGCTGGACGTAGCGGGAGGCGCCCCATTCGGGGAACTTCGCGTCCAGCTCGACCGGTTCGGCCTCGACGGAACTCCAGCCGAGCGGCCCGAAGAGCTTGCGGACCAGTTCGGCGCCGCCTCGCGCGGGCAACGCGGGCACCTCGATGCGCAGCGGCAGCGGTGCCTCGGCCCGCTCGGGCAGCGCGGCGCAGACGCCGCGCAGGGCGCTCTTGAACACCGTGCTCAGTGCCACGGCCAGCAGGGACGACGCCGCATACGGTCGGTCGTTGACGTACTGCGCGAGCGCAGAGTCGGGGGCGCCGCCGCGGCCCTTGCCCTTGCCGCGCCGCACCAGCGCCACCGGATCCACCTCCAGGAGCAGCGCGGCCGTGCACCGCTCGGCCGACGCCTCGGGGTAGAAGACGTGTGCCGTGCCGTGCGAGGTGGAGAACGCCTGCGCCTTGTCGGGATGCTTGTGCAGCAGAAAGCCCAGGTCGGTCGCGGGACGCTCACGGGTGCCGGTGGTGCTGATCGTCAGGAACACGCGTTTGAGTATCGTCCGGTCGGCCGCCTCCGACCAGGGGTTTTCGCCACGTACTGGTCCACGGCGGGTCCGCGTTCCCTCACCTTTCCTCCTCGGGGGCCAGCAGCCGCGCCAGCTCCCCGATCTCGTGCGGCCCGACCCGGCAGCAGCCGCCGATCAGGCGGGCGCCGGCCGCGCGCCATGCGCGCACCTCGGCCGGGTCGTAGGCGGACCCGCCCCGCCAGGCCCGTGCGGCGGCGTCCCACCGTTCGCCGCTGTTGGGGTAGACGACGGCGGGTTTGCCGGTGACCTCGCAGGCGAGCGCCGCGGCGGTCACGGTGTCGCCCGGATCGCAGCAGTTGACCCCGACGGCGATCACCTCGTCGTGGCCGGCCGCCAGGGCGAAGGCCTCGGCCGCCGACTGGCCGGCCCGTGTCCGGCCGCCCGCGATCGTGTACGACAGCCACACCGGCACCCCGCACCCTTCCGCGGCAGCGAGCAGCGCCTGTGCCTCGTCCACGTCGGGCACGGTCTCCAGCGCGAGCACGTCGGGGCCGGCCGCCGCCAGCGCCTCGATCCTCGGCCGGTGGAAGCGCTCGAGCTCGCGCACACTCAGCCCGTAGCCGCCCCGGTACTCGCTGCCGTCCGCGAGCATCGCGCCGTACGGCCCGACGGAGGCGGCGACCCACACCTCGTGGTCCGCCCCCTCCGCCGCGGAGCGCGCGAGGTCGACGCTGCGGCCGAGCAGCCGGGTGGCTTCGGCCGGGCCGAGACCACGCCGGGCGAAACCCTCGAAGGTGGCCTGGTAGCTCGAGGTGATGAGCACCTGCGCACCCGCCCGTACGTATGCCGTGTGCGCCGCCTCGATCTGCCGCGGGCCGTCGACGAGCAGGGCGGCCGACCAGAGACTGTCGGACAGGTCGCACCCCTGGGCCTGCAGTTGATTCGACAGACCGCCGTCGAGGACGACGGTTCCTTGAGCGAGGGCGGCGGCGAGCGTACGGGCGGGTCTCACGTCTGCTCCCGGTGGATCAGGTCAACTGGGTCTGTACCTGGGACGAGATCAGCTCCAGGTGGTCCAGGTCGTCGAGGTCGAGCACCTGGAGGTAGATCCGCGACGCGCCGGCCTCGGCATAGCGGCCGATCTTGTCGACGACCTCCGCGGGCGAGCCGGCCAGTCCGTTCGCCTTCAGCTCGTCCACGTCACGGCCGATCGCCGCGGCGCGGCGTGCCACCTCCGCGTCGTCCTTGCCGGCGCACACCACGAGCGCGTTCGAGTAGACGAGGTCGTCCGCGGCACGACCGGCCTTCTCCGCGGCGGCGCGCACCCTGCCGAACTGCCGCTCGGTGTCCTCCAGCGAGGCGAAGGGCAGGTTGAACTCGTCCGCGTACTGCGCGGCGAGGCGGGGCGTGCGGGTGGACCCATGGCCGCCGATCAGCACAGGCACCTTCTGCTGGGCCGGCTTGGGCAGCGCCGGCGAGTCGGTCAGCTGGTAGTGCGTGCCCTCGAAGGAGAAGGTCTTGCCGGTCTCTGTGGCCCACAGCCCCGTGATGACCGCCAGCTGCTCCTCCAGCCGTGCGAACTTCTCCTTCGGGAACGGGATGCCGTAGGCCTTGTGCTCCTCCTCGAACCAACCCGCGCCCAGGCCCAGTTCGACACGGCCACCCGACATCTGGTCGACCTGGGCGACCTGGATCGCCAGCACACCCGGCAGCCGGAAGGTGCCCGCGGTCATCAGCGTGCCGAGGCGGATGCGCCTGGTCTCGCGCGCCAGTCCGGCCAGGGTGATCCAGGCGTCGGTCGGCCCGGGCAGGCCGTCGGCGGAGCCCATGCTCAGATAGTGGTCGGAGCGGAAGAAGGCGTCGAAGCCGAGGTCCTCGGTGGCTTTGGCAATGGTCAGCAGGGTGTCGTAGCTCGCACCTTGCTGGGGCTCGGTGAAGATTCGAAGATCCATGCTTCCATCCTGCACCTTCGGCCACCGGCCCGTCGCAGCCCCTCGCGGTCCCGGTCGGCCTCGTCCGCCGGCCTCAGGGCCCCGCCCGGCCGCGGACGGCTTCGGGCGGCCGGTCCGGCTCTCGCTCCGCGAGCCGGCGCAGCATGCCGCGCACCCGGTCGCTCGACTCGTCGGCGGCGTCTATCGTCTCGATGCACTGCCAGTACAGACCCTCGTCGTCGGTGGCGCACGCGACGCCGACCAGTGCGATGCCCACGTCCCCCAGCAGCACGTTCAGCCCGAGCAACGTCGCCTCCGGGTCGGCCACTTCGGTCAGTTGCGTGGCGCGGACGGAGCCGCTGCGGACCATCGGGTGGTCGAGCACGCCGCAGCCGCGGCCGCCGGTCTCGCTGAGGCCCCTGGCCTCGCCTCTCAGCTCCAGCGGGCCACTGAGCGCGAGCCGGGCCCCGATCGCCTGCGCGAGGGCCTGGGCCTGCCACGCCTCCGCGATGATGTCGGGCACTGCCCGGCTCTGGGCCAGCGCATGTCGGCAAACCCTGACGAGCCGTTCTGCATCCATGTACGCGCCCCCGTTCGTACGACTTTCCACCCACTGAGTTCATTACCCAGAGTGAAGCCCCTTGAGCCGAAAAGCCAGGGGAATTCGGAAATCTGTGGACAGCAAGCCTGTTGTGGATAACTTGACGACTCCATAGAGTGACGAAGCTGTGCCGTGCACCCTGTTGAACCCGCCCGTTCGCCTCCGGTTCTCACTTCCGCGGAAAACGGATCTCGTTGCGGTCGATCTTCTCCGACAGCGCCTGAAGGGCGTCGATCCCGAGCACCTCGCAGAACTGCAGCAGATACGCCAGCACATCGGCGACCTCGTCACGCACCCGGTGCGCCGCCTCCTCGTCCTCCATCACCCGCTCCGACTGCTCGGGGGTCAACCACTGGAAGATCTCCACCAGTTCGGACGCCTCGACGCTCAGCGCCACGGCCAGGTTCTTCGGGGTGTGGTAGGGCTCCCAGCCGCGCGCCGCCGCGAATGCGGCCAGCCGGCGCTGCAGCGCTTCGACATCCAGCCCGTCATCCAGCCCGTCGTCTCTCGTCACGGCACCAGGTCTACCACCGTCACGCCGCCGGTCTCCCGCGCGCACGAGCCGTCGGTGACCGTCCCCACCAGCCTGATGTGTCCCCGGGCACACATCTCGGCTCCGAGGGCGACGAGTTGACGCGTCTGCGTCGGGTCGAGGCTGCGGTCGAAGCCGTCCGCGAGAACCGTCAGCGACTGGTAGGCCACCGGCACCTCGGCCACCTGGTCCATGGCGAGCACCCCGGGCCCGGTGAGCAGCACCAGTGCGAGACCCAGATACCTGAGCTCGCCCTCGCCGAGCCGCCCCACCGGAGTCGACCCTCCGGCGCCGCCCCGTGCGAGCAGGGCGCGCACCCGCCCGTTCGCCAGCTCCTCGACGGCCAGGTCGTCCACGGCTCCCGCGCACCCCATCCGTGCCGCCGCCGTGAGTCGCGCATGCCGCTTGGCGCATTCGCTGCGGGTGCGGTGCAGTACGGCGGCCAGGTTGTCGCAGCCGCGGCGCAGCCGTCCCGCTCCCGTGGGCACCGGCTCGCGCATCAGCTCCGGCCGCGGGTCGCAGGCGAAGACCGAGCGCAGTGCGACGACCACCTGCTCGGCCGCCGCGAGCACCTGTAACTGCGCGTCGGTCCTGCCCGCGACGTGCAGCGGCAGCAGCGCCGTGCCGAGCCGGTCGTCGGGCAACGGCCCGCGGGTGACGGCCGCGGAGCCCGCGGTGAGCCAGGCGGCCTCGACCACGGAGCGTGCCGGATCGCGCAGTGCCGTGTTCAGCAAGGTGCGTCCGCCGCAGGTCAGCCGCTCCCCCGCGATACGCAGACGTGGTTCGGCCTGCACCGCCAGGTCGAGCAGGACCGGACCGGCCGGCCCGTCGACCGTGCAGCCGATGCGGAATCCGCGCCGCCCCTGCCGGTCCGCCACCGCCCGCTCGGGGACGCACTCGGACGGCTCGGGGAAGGCGGTGGTCAGGTCGTAGCCCGCACCGAGGAGGGCGAGGGCCTCGTACGCAGCCAGGGCGCTCGACTTGCCGCTTCCGCTGGCGCCCGCGAAGAGCGTCATGGGGCCGAGCGGGAAGGCGGCGGAGCGATGGGATCTGAAGGAGGAGAGCCGCAGTTCCGTGACGGCCGGCCGGGCGTTGGCCGGGCGGGCGTTGGCGGGGCTGATGTGGGCCGGCGGGCGGGCGTCAGCCGGTGGGCGGGCGTTGGCGGGGCGGGCGGCGACTGCCCCGCCCGGTGACGTCTGCGGGTCGATGACCAGCGTCTTCGCGTCCATGAGCGGGACGGTACGCAGCCCGCGACACGCCGAACCGTTCCGCCTCGGGGCCTTCCTACGAATGGGGGACGGCGGCCGCGGCGATCCCTTCGACCTCGGTGCCGACGGGTGCGAGCAGGAAGACGTTCCGGTCGACGCGGTGCATTCCGCTGCCGAGTCCGAACACGACTCCACTGGTGAAGTCGAGGATCCGCTTGGCGACTTCGGTCTCCGCGCCGGTGAGGTCGAGCAGTACCGGTGTCTGGTTGACCAGGTACTCCGCGACCTCGCGGGCGTCGGCGAAGACCTGGACCCGCAGTACGACGAAGCGACGGTTCTCGGGGGCCGCGTACTCCCGTGCCACGGTGCGGTGATCGACCCGCGACGGCCACTCGTTGCGGCTTCGCAGCGGCACCACCTGGGCCAGACCCTCCCACTGCTCGTCGGTGACGTCGTACCTCTCGTACCTACTCATGGCTCCATCCTCGCCCCCCTCACCCGTTCGGCCCAACAGCGACACGGGTGAGGGGACGGGAACCTCGTGTGACGAAGCGCTCGTCAGCCGCGCTCGAACACGGCGACCGTACGCGCCGGGACCGTGAACGTGCCCGAACCCGCCTCGTACGACGACGCCTTGACGACAGCGTCCGCGCCGGACCGCTGGACGGGGTGCAGGGCGTAGCCCTTGCCCGACAGTTCGCCGACGCGCTGGGTCTGCTGCTCGGGAGTGGCGTTGAACACCACCACGAGGTCGTCGAGCCGCATCGTGATCACACCGGGGGTCTCGTCCTTCCCGGACAGCGGGAAGGACAGCGCCGACTGCACCTGACCCGCGGTGCTCAGGCCGAAGGCCGGCTCACCGGTGCGGATCTCGAGCAGGTCGCGGTAGGCGGCGGAGGTGCCGTTGATCTCCGTACAGCCCACGGTCAGCGACGGGGCGGTCAGCAGCGGCCGGGCGAAGCCCCACTTGGACTTGTTGTCGGCCTCCGGAGGCAGGCCGCGGCCGAAGCCGTTGCCGTCCCGGCAGTCCCAGTGGATGGCGTTGAACCAGTCGCCGCTGTCGTACGAGTTGCGGTCCAGCGACTTGGAGCGCAGCAGGTCGGTTCCCGCCTGGGAGAGCGCGGGCCCCTGGGACAGCGCGGAGGTCGCCATCGCGAGCACCTGCATACGGGCCCGGTCGGACGGGGACGTGCCGGCCGGGAGTTTGAAGGCGAGCGCGTCGTACAGCGACTCGTTGTCGTGAGCGTCCGAGTAGGCCAGAGCGTCACCGGGTGCGGCGGCGTAGCCCGCCGGGGCGCCGTTGTAGTCGACCTCGGAGCCCTTGACGGTGCGGCCACTGGTGTCGGTGAAGGAGTAGGACGCGAGGTTGCCGGACAGACCGACCTTGATCAGGTCCTGGTAGTGCAGCAGCCGCGCCTTCTGCTCGGCCTCGGTGCCGTTGGCCTTCGAGGTGTTGGGGTCGGTGTAGAGACCCGAGCCGAAGCCCTGCACACCGGGGTCCTCGTCGAACGGGCCACCGCCGCGGACCGCGTCGCGAGCCCGGTCGGAGAAGGTCGCGATGCCGGTGCCGGCCATGTTCTTCTGAGTGGCCTGGACGAAGCGGGCGTCGTCGGCGATCTCGCCGAAGTTCCACCCCTCCCCGTAGAGAATGATCTTCTTTCCGTCCACGCCGTCACGCTCAAGCGTCAGCTCGTCGAGTGCGGCGCGCACCGCCAGGATGTTGGCCTTCGGGTGGTGGCCCATCAGGTCGAAGCGGAAGCCGTCCACCTTGTAGTCGCGCGCCCACGTCACGATCGAGTCCACGACGAGCTTGCCCATCATGGCGTTCTCGGGCGCGGTGTTCGCGCAGCATGTGGAGGTGGCGACACTGCCGTCGGCCAGCAGGCGCTGGTAGTAGCCGGGTACGACCTTGTCGAGCACGGACTTGTCCGACTGGCCGCTCGCCACGGTGTGGTTGTAGACCACGTCCATGACGGTGCGCAGACCGTCCTCGTTCAGGGCCTTGACCATCTGCCGGAACTCGACGGTGCGCCGGGTGCCGTCCGGGTCGGTCGAGTAGGAGCCTTCGGGGACCGTGTAGTGCAGCGGGTCGTAGCCCCAGTTGAAGGCGTCCTTGGCCGCGGCCTTCGCGACGCACGCCTGCTGCTCCGCGGAGTCGGGCGCGTAGATCTTCAGGTCGCACTCGGGCTGCTGCTGGTCGGACTTCTTCTCGGGGATGGTGCCGATGTCGAAGGCGGGCAGCAGATGCACGTACGACGTGCCCGCGCCGGCGAGGTCCCGCAGGTGCTTCGAGCCCTTGCTGTCCTTGTCGGTGAAGGCGAGGTACGTGCCCTTGTGGTCGGCCGTGGGGTCCGCGACGGAGAAGTCGCGGATGTGCAGCTCCTGGATCTGGGCGTCCTTCAGCGGTACGGCTGCCGGCTTCTTCAGCGTCGACCAGCCCTTGGGGGCATGGGACTTGTCGGTGAGGTCGGCGACGACGCTCGCCTGCGAGTCGGCGGTCAGCGCGAGTGAGTAGGGGTCGGTGACCTTGTTGGTGACGACCTTCTGGACGCCGGGCGCCCAGACCTTCACGTGGTACCGGTACGTGTCGCCCTTCCAGTTCTTCCTGCCCTTGACGGACCAGACACCGCTCGCGTCGTCGCGGCGCATGGCGACGGTCTTGCCGTCGAGTTCCAGGGAGACCTGCTGGGCGGTCGGGGCCCACAGCCGCAGCGTCGGCACACCCTTGCGGTCGAAGGTGGCGCCGAGCTCGGCCTGGGTGGCTTTCGCGGCGTAGAGGTCGTCGAGTACGCCGGCGATCTGGACGCCCGTGGCGGTCAGGGCCGCCCCGTTGGCTGCGAACTGCGCCGCTACGACCTGCCCGCGCAGCGCCTCACGCACCCGGTCGCGGTCGCGCGGGTCGACGCTGTACGCGGTGTACGCCTTGAGGTGGGGGAACTTCGCCTTCTGGGTGTCGCTCAGCTCCGACTCGTTCAGCCGCAGCATCTGCCGGTCGCCGGTGAGGGCGCCGTCCTTGACGGCGATGGAACCGTCGCGGGAGTAGAGGAGCGCGCTGGAGGCGGCGGCGTCGCTGCCGTTCCAGGCGACGGTGTTCTCGTCGATCCACACGGCCTGGGACTTGGTGAGGTCCAAGGCCGCGCCGCCCCCCTTGGGCTGAGGCAGCAGGTACTTCTGCTGACCGGCGAGCAGCCAGACCTCGTGGCCGGTGGCCTTGAGGTCGAGCGACTGGTCGGAGGGCAGGTCCTTCTCGTCGCCCTTGTGCAGGATGTAGCTGAGCGAGGTGGCCCCGGACGCGAGCGGCACTTCGTACACCGCGCCGTACGCATCGGTCCGAACGGGCTCCAGCGGCTTCGACCAGTCGGTCGGATTCGCGGCGCCGGTCCAGGTGTGCAGGCCCCAGCCGGCGTAGTCACCGTCGGCGCGCTTGTAGTGCAGCACAGCCTTTGTCGTGTCCTGCGGCGGGTACGCACCCTCGGGGGCGGCGCTGAGGACCTCCGGCTTGCCCTGCTCGATCCAGACCTCGCCCGTCCTGGACAGGTCGATGGCGCGGTCGGCGTCGGTGTCCTTCACTCCGTCCTTGTTCACGGCGATGAAGCCGACGGAGGAGGCACCGGGCTTGAGCTTGACGTAGGCGAAGGCGCCATAGGCGTCGCGGCCGGTGAACGGCTTGCCGGCGGGCCAGGTGGTGCCCTCGCCGTCCGCGATGTCGCCCCACGTGTACAGGCCCCAGTCGGCGTAGTTGCCGTCCGTGCGCTTGTAGTGGACGATCGCGTAGTCACGCTGGGTGGCGGTCGGCGGCTGCGGAATGGCGGGCGCGCCGCTGGTGGCGGCGGCGGTGGCGCTCGCGACACGGCCCGCGCTGTCGACGACGACGGCCTTGTAGCGAAGGGCCGTTCCGGCCGGGGCGGTGACCTTGTGCGTGACCTTGTAGGGGGCGTGGTCGGCGGTGCCGAGGACCTGCCACTTGGCGTTGCCGGTCTGGGCGGCGAAGACGACGCGGCCCAGCTGTCCGCCGTCGACGTCGGCGGAGATCTCCACGGTGCCGGTGGCTCCGTCCGCGGGGGCCTTCAGCGTGAGCGACGGCTTCGTGGCGGGCGCGGCGAGCGGCTTCGCCGCCTTCAGCACCAGGGAGCCCAGCGCCGGGACGGTCACCTTCACCTTGGAGTCCGTGCCGCTGGTGACCTCGGTGTCACCGCCGTGGATCGCGGTGAAGTCCGTGCCGGTGGAGCCGGTGGGGATCTCGACGGTCCTCGCCTCGGTGGCGCTGTTCACGGCGACGACGTACTCCGTCTTCGCCCGGGCGTCGGTACGGGAGAAGGCGTACACCGAGCCCTCCGCGTACCGTTCCTGCTGGATGCCGTCGCGCAGCGCCGGATTCGCCTTCGTGAGCTTCGCCAGTGCGGCGATCTGCCGGTACAGCGGATGCGTGGTGTCGTACGCGTCCTTCGCGTGCGTGCGGTCGGTGCCGATCTGGTCGTCGTCCAGGTAGTCGGCGGTCTTCGAGGCGAAGAGGGTCTGGCGGGAGTCCTTGTCGCCGCCGGCACCCGTGTAACCCTGCTCGTCCCCGTAGTAGACGACCGGGTTGCCGCGGCTGAGGAACATCAGCTCGTTGGCGAGCCGGTACCGCGCCAGCAGCTCGCGGTCGTCCGCCTTCGCGTTGTCCTGCCGCAGGAAGGTGCCGAAGCGGCCCATGTCGTGGTTGCCGAGGAAGGGCACCGACTCGTAGGCGTTGGCCTTGTCGGTGGTGTAGCGGTAGTCCTGCGCGAAGAGGTTCGCCAACTTGCCGGCGGAGCCGCCCTGCGAGGCGAAGGTGCGCACCGCGTCCTGGAAGGGGAAGTCGAGCGTGGCGTCCAGGCGGCCCTCGGTGACGTACTTCGAGGTGATGGCCGGGTCGGCGGAGTAGACCTCGCCGAACATGAAGAAGTCGTCACGGCCCCGCTCGGCGGCGTACTCGTCGAGCGCGGTGGCCCACTGGGTCCAGAACTCGGTGTTGACGTGCTTGACCGTGTCGATACGGAAGCCGTCGATGCCGAAGTCGCGGACCCAGCGCTGGTAGATCTTCGCCATCCCCTCGACGACCTCGGGACGCTCGGTCCACAGGTCGTCCAGTCCGACGAAGTCGCCGTACTCGGAGGACTCGCCGGCGAAGGTCGAGTCACCCCGGTTGTGGTACATCGCCGGGTCGTTGAGCCACGCGGGGACCTTGAGGTCCTTCTTGGCCGCGGGAACGACGGGGGTGCGCGGGAAGGAGTCCTCGTCCGTCGCGGGGAAACGCTTCGTCCCGGCCGCGTAGTCGGCGTCGTCGAACGGCACGCCGTCCTTCGTCAGATAGGGGAAGGCGCCCTTGGAGAGGTAGCCGTATGACTTCTCCTGGTAGTCGACGACGTCGGCGGTGTGGTTGGTGATGACGTCGAAGAAGACCTTCATGCCCTTGGAGTGGGCCTTGTCGATCAGCCGCTCGAGGTCGGCATTGGTGCCGAAGTGCGGGTCGACCTGGGTGAAGTCGGTGATCCAGTAGCCGTGGTAGCCGGCGCTGGCGTCCTTCCCCTCGCCCTGGACGGGCTGGTTCTTGAAGATGGGTGCCATCCAGATGGCGGTGGTGCCGAGGCCCTTGATGTAGTCCAGCTTCTCGGTGAGCCCCTTGAGGTCGCCGCCCTGGTAGAAGCCCTTGTCGGTGGGGTCGTAGCCGGTGGTGAGGCGCGAACCGGTCAGTCCGCCGCGGTCGTTCCTCGTGTCGCCGTTCGCGAACCGGTCGGGCAGGACGAAGTAGAACTGCTCGCGGGTCAGGTCGTGGCGTGCCGGCTGGGCGGCGAGCGACCTGTCGGAGGGCGGCGGGGGCGGCTTCGGCGCGGCCGCCGCCTGTACGGCGGGGACGATCGCCGCGACCGTCACCGCCGCGACCGCTGCCGCGGCCAGGCGAAGGTTGGAGCGGGGGCGTATCAAGGGTCGGTCTCCTCGAGGAGGGTGCTGGAGCAGAGAGTGGTGGAACAGACGGTGGTGGAGAAGAGTGCGCCCCGCGCGCGGGAAGCGCGCGGGGCGGCGTGAACTCCTGGGCTAGCCGCGCCAGGTGTCGTTCAGCGTGACCTTGCCGGAGGCGGGGACGGTGGCGGTGCGGTTGGCGCCGCTCTCCCAGGTGACGTTGCCGGCCGCGTCCTTGCGGATGTACTTGTACTCGAAGGACGCACCGGCGGGCAGGGCGACGTCGAGCTTCCACACGGGGTAGCCCGCCGGGTCCAGCTTGGGGGCGCCGGCCGGGCTCCAGTTGCCGAGCTCGGGCCGGTTGCCGGTGACGTGGATGTTCTGGCCCATGGCCGTGGTGGCGTTCACGGCGAACGACGCGCCCGCCCCCACCGGGTCCGGGTCGGTGTCGCCCCCGGTGCAGTTCCGGGCGTTCACGTGCAGCGCTACGGCGGTGTTCGCGCCGAGGGCGGCGGTGAACCGGCCGGAGCCGTCGACGGTCACGGGGTTACCGCTCTGCACGTCGCAGTAGGTTCCGGAGGGCAACGAGGTCTGGAACGTACGGCTCAGGGACGAACCCTCGTGGTTGATCGCCACATAGGCCTTGTCGCCGCGTCCGAAGGCGATCTGGTCGCCGCCGTTGTCCCACCAGTTGGTGACCGCCTGCCCACGGGCGGTGTTGCGGAAGGCGACCATGGAGGAGATCTCGCGCCAGGCGTGCTGGCACTTCCAGCCGTCGCTGTAGCAGGCGTTGACCCCTCCGCCGTTCGGCGGGCCCGCGTCGTGGTTCGAGAACTCGTAACCGGAGTGGACGTCGGGCGAACCGTAGGGCCAGGCGAGCATGAAGACGTGCGCCAGCGTGTAGTTGGCGCCGTCCTTGTAGGTGAGGGTGTCACCGACGCGTTCGGTGTCGTGGTTGGTGACGAAGACGGCGGACTTGCCGGACTGCATGAAGCCCCAGCCCTCGCCGAAGTTCTTCAGGTAGGCGAGGTTCTCGCTGTTGAAGACCTGCTTGAGGCCGCGTCCGTAGCGGAACTCCTGGACGTCGCCGCTGCCGAGGTACTCGTCCGGGGAGACGGCCTCGCCTGCGCCGTGGATGGCCTCGTGCTTCCAGTAGACGTTCGGGTTGCTCAGCCTGGCCTTGATGGCGGCGAGGTCGTTCGCCGGCATGTGCTTGGCGGCGTCGATGCGGAAGCCGTCGACGCCGAGCGACAGCAGGTCGTTCAGATAGCCGGCGATCTTGCCCCGGACGTAGTCCTCGCCGGTGTCCAGGTCCGCGAGACCGACGAGTTCGCAGTTCTGCACGTTCCCGCGGTCCTGGTAGTTGCTGATGTGCGAGGTGCAGTCGTCCATGTCGGGCGACGAGTACAGACCGGGGTAGTTGTACTTGGTGTACGAGGAGCCGCCGGTGCCGGTTCCGGAGCCGGCCGCCATGTGGTTGATGACGGAGTCCGCCACGACCTTGACGCCCGCCGAGTGGCAGGCGTTCAGCATGCTCCGGAAGGCGGCGCGGTCACCGAGACGGCCGGCGATCCGGTAGCTGACGGGCTGGTACGACGTCCACCACTGGCCGCCCTGGATGTGCTCCTGGGGCGGTGACACCTGGACGTACCCGTAGCCGGCGGGGCCGAGGGTGTCCGTACAGGCTTTGGCGACCGAGGCGAACGTCCACCCGAACATCACCGCGGTGACGTCCTTGTCGCCCGGCGGGGCGGCCTGAGCGGGACTGGGGGCCGTGACGGCGACGGCGGCTCCTGCCACTACGGCGAGCGCCGCGGCCACGGTTCTGCTGGCCATGAATCCTCCTGGGCTCACAGGAAGGTGCGGATGCGAGGGGTCAGCCTCGTGCGGCAACGCGCCGTGCCCGCAAGGCCTTTTGGATTTCTTGCTGCAAGAAGTCTGAAACTCGTTGCGGTCGAGACCGTAAGCCCCGCTCGCCCACCGGTCAAGCCTCCGGGCAGACTCCGACGACATGCGCGAGAACAGGCCGTTTCGTGACCGCAAACTCTTTCGCAAGTCATTGCAGTGGTGTTACGTTCACCCACGACTCCGGTCCGGTCCTTACCAGAGCCGTGGCCGGCCCGTGGCAGGGGCCGCTGGTGGTCACCCTTGGTGGGTGGCCTCCACGGGGCTTGCCTCGGCCGGGGGTCCCGGTCAGTGCCGGGCCCCACGCGCCCGGCCGGCCGGGCCGGTCACTCAGACCCGCCGCGGCGCACCCGTCGACCCGCGCACCACGAGTTCCGGCTGGAAGACGAACTCAGTTCTCCCCCAGCTACCGCTGGGAGGTGCCCCCTGCACCGGGTTTCCGTCGATCTCCTCGACGAGCGCGTCCACCGCGGCCGTCGCCATCGCCTGCACCGGCTGCCGCACCGTCGTCAGCGGCGGATCCGTGAACGCGATGAGGGGCGAGTCGTCGAAGCCGACCACCGAGACGTCCCCGGGCACGTCGAGTCCTCTCGCACGCACCGCCCTGATCGCGCCGAGCGCCATGAGGTCGCTGCCGCAGACGATCCCGGTGCACCCCTGGTCGAGCAGAAGACCGGCGGCGGCCTGCCCGCCCTCGACCGAGAACAGGGTGCGCTGAATGAGACGTTCGGCGTCGTCCGGCGCCATGCCGAGCATCGACTCGAGGGCTGCGGTGAACCCCTCCGCCTTGCGCAGGGAGGGAACGTAGCGGGTCGGCCCGATGGCCAGACCGATGCGCTCATGGCCGAGTTCGACGAGATGACGTACGGCCATCCGGGCCGCCGACCGGTCGTCGGGCGACACGAACGGCGCCTCGACGGCCTCGTTGTAGCCGTTGATGAGGACGAACGGCAGGCCACGACCGGTCAGTTTGAGGTAGCGGGACGGATCGGCCGTCATGTCGGCGTGCAGGCCGGAGAGGAACACGATGCCGGTGACGCCGCGTTCCTCCAGCTGCTCGACCAGCTCGTCCTCCGTCGAGCCGCCCGGCATCTGGGTGCACAGCACGGGCGTGTAGCCGTGCCCTGCCAGCACCTGCTCGATCACCTGGGCGAAGGCCGGGAAGATCGGGTTGGTCAGCTCGGGGATGATCAGACCGACGAGGCCGGCGCTGCGCCGGCGCAGCCGCACCGGCCGCTCGTAGCCGAGCACGTCGAGAGCGGCCAGCACCTTGTGCCTCGTAGCGGCGGCGACACCGGCCTTGCCGTTGAGCACCCTGCTGACCGTGGCTTCGCTGACCTGGGCCTGGACGGCGAGGTCGGCGAGCCTCGGGGCGGCGCTCGCGTCGCCCCGAGGCACGGGAATCGTCACACCGCCCACCAGACGGTGGTGTCGGCAGGGATCTCTGCCATGTCGTCCACGATCATGACGGTCTCGTTGGCGAGCAGGTTCCGGCCGGGCGCCGGAAGCCTGACCGTGGTGCCCGTGGTGTTGGCGGTGCACACGAAGCCGTCGCGGCTGAAGGCGAGCACCCCCTCGGGGGAGTCCAGCCACTGGACCTCCTCGCCCGCGCCGAGCCCCTGGTGGTCGCGGCGGACGGCGAGCGCGCTGCGGTAGAGCTCGAGCGTGGAGCCGGGGTCGCCGGTCTGCGCCTCGACGCTCAGCGCACCCCACTCGGCGGGCTGCGGCAGCCAGCTGCCGCCACTGCCGAAGCCGTAGGAGGAGCCGTCCGCGGTCCACGGGATCGGCACCCGGCAGCCGTCGCGGAAGCCGTCCTGCCCGCTGGCCCGCCAGAACGACGGGTCCTGGCGGACCTCGTCCGGCAGGTCGGTGACGTCGGGCAGGCCGAGCTCCTCGCCCTGGTAGACGTAGGCGGAGCCGGGCAGCGCCAGCATCAGCAGGGTGGCGGCGCGGGCGCGGCGCAGACCGAGCTCGCGGTCGCCTGCCTCGCGCAGCTGGGTGCCGAGGCCCGCCGGGTTGGCGAAGCGGGTGGCGTGCCGGGTGACGTCGTGGTTGGAGAGCACCCAGGTGGTGGGCGCGCCCACCGGCCGCATGGCGGCGAGCGAGTCGTCGATGACCTTGCGCAGCTGTGCGGCGTCCCAGTGGGTGCCCAGGTACTGGAAGTTGAAGGCCTGGTGCATCTCGTCGGGGCGTACGTAGTTGGCGGTGCGCTCGACGGTGGGCGTCCAGGCCTCGGCGACGAGCACGCGCTCGTCGCCGTACTCCTGGAGGACCTTGCGCCAGGACCGGTAGACCTCGTGGACGCCGTCCTGGTCGAAGAACGGCATGACATCGTTTCCGAGCAGCTTCAGCTGGTCGTGCTTGCCGAGGTCGGGCAGACCCTGGGCCTTGATCAGGCCGTGGGCGACGTCCACGCGGAAACCGTCGACGCCCATGTCGAGCCAGAACCGCAGGATCGAGCGGAACTCGTCGCGTACGGCGGCGTGCTCCCAGTTGAAGTCGGGCTGCTCGGGCGCGAACAGGTGGAGGTACCACTCGCCGTCCGGGGTGCGGGTCCAGGCGGGGCCGCCGAAGATGGACTCCCAGTCGTTGGGGGGAAGTTCGCCGTTCACGCCCTTGCCGGTGCGGAAGTGGTAGCGCTCCCTCAGCGGCGAGCCGGGGCCTTCGCGCAGGGCGCGCTGGAACCACTCGTGCTGGTCGGAGGAGTGGTTGGGCACCAGGTCGACGATGACGCGCAGGTCCAGTTCGTGGGCCTCGCGGATCAGGGCGTCGGCGTCGAGCAGGTTGCCGAACATGGGGTCGATGGCGCGGTAGTCGGCGACGTCGTATCCGGCGTCGGCCTGCGGCGAGGCGTAGAAGGGGCTGAGCCAGACGGCGTCGACGCCGAGGTCCCGCAGGTACGGCAGCCGGCTGCGGATGCCTTCCAGGTCTCCCATGCCGTCGCCGTTGCCGTCGGCGAAGCTGCGCGGGTACACCTGGTAGATCACCGCGTCGCGCCACCAGCCCGTGTGCGTGCCGGAGGTGGGGGCGGCGGGGGCAGCAAGGTGCTGGGTCATGTCATCCCTGGAGGTGATGGGGTGGGGTGCGACGCCGGCCCGGGGGTCAGGCACGGACCGGCGTCGCCGCTTCGTACGAGTGGTCAGCCCTTGACGGCACCGGCGGACATACCGGTCACCAGGTGCCGCTGGGCGAAGAGGAACACGAGTGCGGCCGGGATCGCGATGAGCACGGACGCCGCGGACATCGGGCCCCACTGGGCGCCGTACTGGTTGACGAACTTCTGCAGACCGCCCGCGAGTGTCATGTTCTCGTCCCCGACCATGAAGGCGGACGCGTAGGCGACCTCGCCCCAGGCGGTGATGAACGAGTAGAACGCCGTGACCGCGATGCCGGGCTTGGCGAGCGGCAGGATCAGGCGCCAGAAGGTGCCGAACGGGGTGAGGCCGTCGACCTGTCCCGACTCGTCGATCTCCATGGGGATCGTGTCGAAAAAGCCCTTCATCATCCAGGCGCAGAACGGCACGGCGATGGTCAGGTAGGTGATGACCAGACCCGCCGGCTCGTTGAGCAGACCCATGGACGACATGATGTTGTAGATCGGCACGATCAGGACCGCGACGGGGAACATCTGGGTGATCAGAAGGGTCCACATCAGCCCCCGCTTTCCGGGGAAGCGGAAGCGGCTGACGGCGTAGCCGGTGGTGGCGGCGATGAAGACACCGAGGAGCGTGGTCAGGCCCGCGACGAGCAGCGAGTTGGCGAACCACGTCAGGAACGGGGTGTCTTCCAGCAGCTTGGTGTAGTTCTCGAACGTCGTCTCCTTGACGAAGTCCGTCGTGGTCGCGAACTTGGCCGGCTTGATGGAGGTCAGGAAGACCCACAGCACCGGGAAGACGGCGATCACGGACGCCACCACCAGGGTGGCGTGCAGACCGAGGGAGGCGAGCGGCGAGCGGCGGCCGCGGCGGGGTGCGTTGACTGCGGTGGTCACCAGACTTCTCCCTGCTTGCGGAGGACTCGCCGGTAGACCGCGGCGAAGACCATCAGGAGGACCAGGATCAGCACGCCCCAGGTCGACGACTGGGCGAAGTCGCGAGGGCTGATCTCGAAGGAGAACTTGTACGCCTGGGTGACCAGGATCTGCGTGGCCTCGCCGGGTCCGCCCCGGGTCAGCAGGAAGATCACCGGGAACATGTTGAACGTCCAGATGGTGCTCAGCAGGATCACGGTGGTGCTGACCGAGCGCAGTCCGGGCAGGGTGATGTTGCGGAACCGCTGCCAGGCGTTCGCGCCGTCCATCTCGGCCGCCTCGTAGAGCTCGCCGGGAATGGACTGCAGGCCGCCGAGCAGGGCGACCATCATGAACGGGACGCCGAGCCAGACGTTGACGGCGATCACCGAGAACTTGGCCCAGGTCGGGTCGTTGAGCCAGGGCAGGGCGTCGATGCCGCCGCCGGCGAGGATCTGGTTGAGCAGGCCGCGGCGCTCGTCGTAGAGGAAGCGCCAGGCGAAGACGGACACGAAGCCGGGCACCGCCCAGGGCAGGATCAGCAGCATCCGGTAGAAGGAGCGGCCGGCGATGCGGCGGTTGAGCATGTTGGCCAGGCCCATGCCGAGCGCGAAGGTCACCGAGACACAGGCGACCGTCCACACCAGGGTCCAGCCGAGCGTCCCGAGGAACTGCTCACCGGTCAGCGCGTCGGCGTAGTTGTCCAGCCCCACGAACTCGTAGGTCGCGGGGATGTGGTTGACGCCGATGGTCCGCTCGACGTTCCTCTCGTTGGCGTCGGTCAGCGACAGATATATCCCGCGGAACAGCGGGTAGCCGATGATCACGCCGATCACGACCGTCACCGGGGCGACCATCGCCCAGGCGTACCAGTGTGTGGAAAGGGAGCGCCGGAGCCTGCCCTCGCGCTTGCCAGTACCGCGGCTCCGGCCGCGGGCGACGTCGCCCGCGGCCTTCACCACCGACTGGCTGCTGGTGTCCACAGCCATCAGCCGGCCAACCTTCCTGTTACTTCCAGTCCTTGAGGAGCTTGCGGTAGGCGTCACCCGTGGTCTTGACGCCCTTCTCCGGGGTGGTCTGCCCGGTGAGGACCTTCGTGTACTCGGTCACCAGCGGGGCGAAGAGGCTGCCGGTCTCCGGGATCCAGGGGCGCTCGACGGCCTTGTCGACGACCGGGCGGAAGAAGCCGACGATCTCGTTGCTCGCGACACCCGGCTGCGAGTAGACCGAGTTGCGGGTCGGGAGCAGGCTGAGCTGCTGGGCGACCTTGGCCTGGTTCTCGGCGGAGGTCATGTACTCGGTGAAGGCGTACGAGGCGTCGAGGTTCTTGGAACCCGCGTACACCGCGAGGTTGTGGCCGCCCTGCGGGGCGCCCTGGCCGGCCGAGCCGGCGGGGACCGGCGCGATGCCCAGGTTGGCCTTGTCCTTGAACTCGTTGCCCGCGTAGGTGTCGGAGACGGCCCACGGGCCGTTGATCATCATGGCGACCTTGCCGTCCTTGAAGGCGGCCTGCATGTTGTCCCAGCCGTTGGTGGCGTCGGTGATCGCCGCCTTGGAGTCGACCAGGTCCTTGACGACCTTCATCGCCTTGACGCCCTCGGCGTTGTCGACGGTGACCTTCTTGGCCTTGGCGTCGACCAGGTCGCCGCCCTCGCCGTACAGGAAGGAGAGGAACCAGTAGGCGTCGTCGCCGCGCAGGTAGAGGCCGGTCTTGCCGGTCTTGTCCTTGATCTTGGTGGAGACGCTCTTCAGCTCGTCGATGGTCTTGGGGACCTCGACACTGGCCTCCTTGAAGATCTTCTTGTTGTAGAAGATGCCCATGGAGTCGATGACCTGCGGCACCGCGTAGGTCTTGCCGTTGTACTTGGTGGAAGCCGCGGCCTGCTTGAGGAAGTCGTCCTCGTTCTTCAGCGCGGCGGTGCCGTCGAGCGGCGCGAGGTAACCGAGGTCGGCGAACTCGGGGGTCCAGGCGACCTCGGAGCGGATGACGTCGGGGGCACCGGAACCGGACTGCGCGGCGTTCTTGAACTTGTTCTGCGCCTCACCGAACGGCACGTTGACGTACTTGACGGTGACCTTCGGGTGCAGCTTGGTGAAGTCCTCGGCCAGCTTCTTGAAGACCTTGTCCTCGCTGCCGACCGTGGAGGTGTCCCACCACGTGACCGTGCCGCTGAGCTCGCCCGAGCTCTTCTTGCCGGCGTCGCCGCCGTCGTTTCCACCGCACGCCGTCGCCGAGAGGGCCATCGCCGCTACCAGCGCAGTGGCCGCTATGCCACGCCGCATGTGAACTCCTTCAACTGAGCCCGGAAGGGCGGAGACGAAGACCTGCCTCCTGCCGTCCGCTCCCTCGCGGTGCCGGGTTGCCAGGAACGTAACAGGGCTGAAAACCATCGGAAAGACCTTGCGGCAAATTTCTGCAAGGACGGGTGATCGTTACATCCGCGTGTCCTGAGAGTTGCCGAAGGATCGCTTGACACCCTGTCCCCGCAGCGGACAGGCCCCAGGGTGCGCAGGTACCGGGGGCCGCGGCAAGCGCTCCGCAAGGCCTTGCAGCGATGTGACGCGACTCATGGGGTGCGGCTTCCTTCCCGGCCTTCTTGGACCCGGTCGCGCCGGCAGCGCCGGTCTTCTCGCGCCACCCTTCTCCCGGCGGTCCGGAGCCCCTCGTCCGCACATGCCGGGATGGACCCGTCGAAGCGGGGCACCTGGTGGGCAATCCGACGCACGCCCGGTACAGTCCACTCCCATGACCGCGCGGCTCGCCGACATCGCAGCCCAGGCGGGGGTCAGTGAAGCCACAGTCAGCCGCGTGCTCAACGGCAAGCCCGGTGTGGCCGCGGCCACCCGTGAGTCAGTCCTTGCCGCCCTGGACGTACTCGGCTACGAACGGCCCGTTCGGCTGCGGCAGCGCAGCGCGGGACTCGTGGGGCTGATAACCCCGGAGCTGGACAACCCGATCTTCCCCGCCCTCGCCCAGGTCATCGGCCAGGCGCTGACGCGCCAGGGCTACACCCCGGTGCTCGCCACCCAGACCCCGGGCGGATCCACCGAGGACGAACTCACCGAAATGCTGGTGGACCGGGGCGTCTCCGGCATCATCTTCGTCTCCGGGCTGCACGCCGACACCACGGCCGACACGGAGCGCTACGACCAACTGCGCGCCAAGGGCGTCCCCTACGTCCTGGTCAACGGCTTCTCGCCCAAGGTCCAGGCGCCCTTCGTCTCGCCCGACGACCGGGCCGCGATGCAGCTGGCCGTCACCCACCTCGCCTCGCTCGGGCACACCCGCATCGGCCTCGCGCTCGGCCCCAGGCGGTTCGTCCCCGTCCTGCGCAAGATCGAGGGCTTCCAGCAGGCCATGGAAGACCGGCTCGGGCTCCCGCCCGAACAGTCGCAGGAGCTGATCCAGCACTCCCTCTACACGCTGGAGGGCGGCCAGGCCGCCGCGGCCGGGCTGATCGCCAAGGGCTGCACCGCGATCGCGTGCGCCAGCGACATGATGGCGCTCGGCGCCATCCGGGCCGCCCGGCAGCAGGGGCTTCACGTCCCGAAGGACATCTCGGTGGTCGGCTTCGACGACTCGCCGCTCATAGCGTTCACCGATCCGCCGCTGACCACCATCCGCCAGCCGGTGCAGGCGATGGGGCAGGCGTCGGTGCGTGCCCTGCTGGAGGAGATAGGGGGCACACCCGCCCCGCACAGCGAGTTCGTGTTCATGCCGGAGCTGGTGGTCCGCGGTTCGACCGCTTCGGTGCCCGGACGGACCACGAGCCGGGGACGGGCCGACCATGAGTGAGCCGTCGTACGACATGCTGGTCGTCGGAGGCACCGGCGTGGACACGGTCGTGCGCGTCGACGCGCTCGAAGTGCCGCCGGGCGACTCGGTGTTCGTGCCCCCGGTGCACGACTACGTGGGGCACACCGGCAACGGAGTGGCGCTGGGCTGCCACGCTCTCGGGCTCGCCACCAAGTTCATCGACTTCCTGGGCGACGACATCCAGGGCAAGGCCGTGCTCGCCGCGTACGCGGAGCGGGGCCTGGACTTCAGCCATGTCCACAGCCCGCACGGCACGCCGCGCGGAGTCAACCTCGTCGACCCGCAGGGCCGCCGCTTCTCCTTCTACGACGGCCGCCACCCGGCGGACCTCCGGCTGCCCCGCGCTTTCTACCTGCCGTACCTGGAACGCGCCCGGCACGTCCATCTCTCGATCGTGGGCCACAACCGCGACATGTACGACGACATCCACCGGCTCGGGATCACCAGCTCCACCGACCTGCACGACTGGGACGGCCGCAACCCCCACCACCGCGACTACGCCCTCGCCTCCGACTACGTCTTCCTGAGCGCCGCGGCCATTCACGACCGGCTCGACGAGGTGCTGCACACGATCCTCGACGAGGGCCGCGCACGGCTCGTCGTGGCGACGGACGGCGCGGCCGGCTGCCACATGCTGGTACGCGGGGAGGCGAAGTCGCGCCACTTCCCGGCGGTGCGGCCCGAGCGTCCGGTCGTCGACAGCAACGGCGCGGGGGACGCGTTCGTCACCGCCTTCCTGCACGCGCTGTCAGAAGGACGCGCGGTGGAGGAGTGTGTGCTCGCGGGCTCGGTGTCTGGGGCCTTCGCCTGCGCGTCCGCGGGCACCCACACCGAGTTCATCGATGTGCCGGGGCTGCGCGCCGCGTGCTCGCGGGCGGCCCACCGGTAAGAGGAGCATCGGAAGGTACCGGCGTACCCCTCACCGGAGGTCAGTCATGGCAGCAGCGGGCCGCTTCGGCCAGCCCACACTCGAGCAGGTGGCCGCGCGTGCGGGTGTCGGGCGCGGCACCGTGTCGCGGGTGATCAACCACTCCCCCGGCGTCCGCGACTCCACCCGGCACGCCGTCGAAGCGGCCATCGCCGAACTGGGCTACGTCCCGAACCACGCGGCCCGCGCTCTGGCCGGCAGCCGCACCGACGCGGTGACCCTGGTCGTCCCGGAGACGGAGAAGCGGTTCTTCACCGAGCCCTACTTCTCCGAGATCATCCACGGCGTCGGCGTCGGCCTCGCGGACACCGAGCTCCAGCTGCTGCTGACCCTGGTGCGCACCGAGCGGGAACGCACCCGCTTCCTCCAGTACGCGAAGGCACGCCGGATCGACGGCGTCCTGCTCGTATCCGTGCACCGCGACGACCCGCTGCCGGACCAGCTCCTCGAGATGGGCATGCCGACCGTCCTGGGCGGTCGCCGCACCGAAGCCGAGCCGGTCCCCTACGTGGACTCCGACAACGCCGGCGGCGCGCGGCTCGCCGTGCGCCACCTGGCCGCCGCCGGCCGCCGCCGGATCGCCACCATCACGGGACGTTCCGACATGTACGTCGCCCAGTGCAGGCTGCGCGGTTACGAGGAGGCGGTCCGCGACGCGTGCGAGGACTTCGACCCCTCGTGGGTCGCGGCCGGTGATTTCACCGAGGAGAGCGGACGCCACGCCATGCGGGAGCTGCTGCGGCAGAACCCCGGCCTCGACGCGGTGTTCGCCGCGTCCGACGTCATGGCCGCCGGTGCGCTGCACACGCTGCGGGCCGCGGGGCGCAGAGTGCCCGACGACGTCGCCGTCATCGGCTTCGACGACTCCCCGCTCGCCCAGCACACCGACCCGCAGCTCACCACGGTCCGGCAGCCCGTGGAGGAGATGGGCAGCGCCATGGCGCGCGTCCTGCTCGACCGGATGGCGGACCCCGGCGCCGCACCGGCCAACGTGGTGCTCCGCACCGAACTGGTACGCAGAGGCACTGCCTAGCCTGCCGGTTCCCCTACCCGAAACCGTACGGAACCCGCCTCAGGGACGGCGCCAGGAGTCGTCGCCGAGGTGGGATCCGGCCATGGGGCCCATACGCAGCATCCCGCCGTCGACCGACCACGACGCCCCGGTCACATAGGCGGCGTCCGCCCCTGCCAGGAACGCGATCACCGCCGCGACCTCGCGCGCGTCACCGGGGCGGCGCAGCGGGATGCCGGGACGGTCGGCGGCGTGCACGTTCTCGTCCTCCTGGCCGGTCATGGGGGTCGCGATCTCGCCCGGCGCGACGGAGTTGACGGTGATGCCGTACTCGGCGAGTTCGAGCGCCATCACCTGGGTGAGCAGACCCAGCCCGCCCTTGGCCGCGCAGTAGGGCGCGGCGCCGACCCGCGGCTGGTGCTCGTGGACCGAGGTGACGTTGACGATCCGGCCCCCGTCCCCCTGCTCGATCATTCGGCGGGCCGCCCGCTGGCCGCACAGGAACGGTCCGATCAGATCCACGTCGACGACCTGGCGGACCGTGTCGAGACCGAGCTCGAGGAAGGGCGTGGCGGTGCCGGTGCCCGCGTTGTTGACGAGCACGTCCACCCGGCCCAGTTCCTCGGCGAGCCGGTCGACCACATCGGCGGCGTCGGGCAGGACCGTGAGGTCCATCCGGGCGACAGCTGCACGGCGGCCGTGGCCACGTACCTCCTCGGCCGTGGCCTCCGCGCCGTCACGGTCGGTGTGGAAGGTGATCCCGACGTCCATGCCGGCGGCTGCGAGCCGGGTGGCCGTGGCCCGTCCGATGCCGGAGTCGGAGCCGGTGACGATGGCGACGGGCGCAGGCCCGCCCTGCGAAGAGTGCATGGGACTTCCTGTCGTCAGGGCCATGAGGGTTCCTTGCGCGGCACCACGACCAGCTCGGAGACGGCGCTGGTGTCCGGGACCGACAGCGCGTACAGGACGGTGTCGGCGACGACGTCGGGGCTCTGCAGCAGGGAGAGATCGGCGTCCGGGAAGCGGTCGAGGATGAACGGGGTGGCCATTCCGCCCGCGATGACACCGGTCACGCCGATTCCCGGGCAGTCGCGCTGCGCCTCCTGGAACAGCGTGTGGGTGAAGGCTCGCAGGCCCGACTTGCCCGCGGCGTACGGACCCGCCTCGGTCCACGTCCGGTTGGCCGCGGTGGAGAGGATGTTGACGATGTGACCGCCGCCACGGGCGACCATCCGGCGGTAGGTCTCCAGGCAGAGGAACATCGGCCCGAGCAGATTGGTGGTGATCACCCGGGTCACCTCCTCGGCCGTGAGGTGCTCGATCGGCTTGCAGACGTCGACGGCCGCGTTGTTGACCAGGAGGTCGACCCGTCCGCCGGACTCCTCCAGCTCATGGAAGACGTCCGCGACCGCGTCGGCGTCCGTCACGTCCAACTCGACGAAGGCCGCCCTGCCACCGGAGCGGGCGATGTCCTCGCACAGCTCCTCCGACAGGTCCTTGCGTACGTCCGCGACCAGCACGGACGCTCCCGCACCGGCCAGCCTGCGGGTGATCGACGCTCCCAGCCCGCGCGCTCCGCCGGTCACCAGGGCCTGTCTGCCGTCAAGGTCGACCTGCACTCCGCTGCCCAATGCTCTGCCTTCCGTCCGTGCCGGTTCGGCGGCGACGCCCGGTTCCGCTGACGTGGCGTCGGCTCGGCGGGTACCCGGTTCCGCCGCACCGAGTCCACTGTGACCCGCGCAACCCCGTACGGCACTTGGAGCATCCGCCGTCCGGCGGCGCGCGGATGCTGTGAGCAAACCCACCAGCAGTGCGCGATCCCAACGGGCGCAAGGGCTTGCGGCTCCCGTGGCCGCGTGTGGCGCATCAAGTGGCCCCGCTCACCGGGAACCGTCTGCCACGATGGTCAGCGCCATGATCCGGTGGAGCGGCCGCGCAGTGCAGCCGGTGTTCCGAGCTTCCGCCGCATTCCACCCCATGGGTCCCGTGGGCCTCGTCACCCGAGTACTTCATCGTGTCTTCTTCCTCTTCCCCCTCCGGCGCCGGCCGGCTCGCGCAGCGCTTCCTGGGCGACCACTCGCCGTGGCGCTGCCTCAAGTACCCGAGCATGCGCTGGTGGTCCGTCGCGAACTTCGTGTCGAACGCCGGTACTTGGATGCAGCTCACGGTGCAGAACCTGCTGGTGCTCCAGATCACCGGATCCGCCGCGGCGACCGGCCTGTCGATGTCCGTGCAGGCGGCGCCCGGTCTGCTGATGAGCCTGGCCGGCGGCGCTGCCGTCGACCGGTGGCCCCGCAAACTGACCGCCGCGGTGAGCCAGGCGCTGCTCGGTGCCGTCGCGTTCCTGACGGCGTTCCTCGTTGCGGCGGACCATCTGAACCTGGGTGTACTGATGGCGCTGGCCGCCGTCACGGGGGTCATCGCCACCGTCGACGGCCCGGCCTGCGCCCTCCTCGGCAACGACCTCGTCCGCACCGAGGACGTGCCCTCCGCGATCGGCGTCGGTTCCCTGGTGCACAACGCGGGCCGGCTGGCCGGTGCCGGGCTCGCCGGTGTGACCGTGGGGTTCCTCGGCACGGCGGCCGCCTACACGGCGAACGGTGTCTCCTTCCTCTTCGTCGCCGCGGTCATCCCGTTCCTGCGTCCGGTGGCCGGTGCGGTTCGCGCACGCGCCGGGCGCCGGGACTCCGAACCCGTGAGGCCCGTCCCGTCCAGGAAGGCCGCTGCCGGCGAGGACATGAGCATGCGCGAGGGGCTCAGGTACTTCGCGCGCAGGCCGCGGCTGGTCGCGCTCGCGGGGATCACCGGCCTCAGTGCGGTCCTCGGGCGGAACTACCAGCTCACCCTGGCCGTGCTCGTCGTGGGACCGCTCGCGGGCGGCGCCGGCGCGTTCGGGACCGTCTCGACCGTGCTCGCCGTCGGCGGCATCCTCGGCGCCGTGCTCGGAGCCCGGCTGCGCAGGCCGTCCGTACGGCTCGTGGGCATGCTGGCGGCCGCGGGCGGGGTCCTGCAGATCGTCGCCGGCCTGTCACCCTCGCTCGCCGTGCTGCTGGTCGTCGTGCTTCCGATGGCCGTCGTGGAGTCGGTCTCCGACACCGCGGGGACGACCGTCCTGCAGACCGACCCGCCCGCGCACATGCGCGGCCGTGTCCTCGGCGTCTGGGGCAGCGTCAAGACCCTGTGGGGTCTCGCGGGGCCGCCCGCGCTCGGGCTCCTCATGGAGCTGGCCGGTGCGCGCGGCGCACTGGTGGCCGGCGGCCTGCTGGTCGCCGGTGCGATCGGGGCGGGTTACGTCCTGCGCGAGCGCCGGGTCGCCCGGCCGGTCGTCGTACGTACCGAGGAGCCCGGCCTCGCGGGTCAGCCGGGTCTGACCACGGCTGCCTGACCCGTACGGGGCGGGGGGCCGTCCCCGGTCACCGGCAGGGTGCGCACCGCCTCCAGCACCTCGTCGACGGTGATCCGCAGCAGCCGCTCGTCCGGCCGGTCGCCGTGGGCGTCGCCCGGGCGCGGCGGGTCGTCGGCGTCGGGATGCCACAGCACCCGGTGCCGGGCCCGGTCCGGCGGCCCCCACAGACGCGGTGCCACGGGACCGAACAGTGTGACGGACGGTGTGCCGAGCGCCGTCGCCAGATGGGCGAGGCCGGTGTCCCCCACGACCACACAGTGTGCTTCGGCGACGAGTGCGGTGAGCAGGTCGAACGGCACGTCGCCGCGCGACCCGCCGAGGACCGCGTCGTGCGGCAGCCCCGCTCTCGCCGCCACCCACGCCGCCAGGCGCTCCTCGGCCGCCCCGGCCGTCACCACGACGCGATGCCCGGCGCTGTGCAGCTCCCGCGCCACGGCGGCGAACCGTTCGGCCGGCCAGCAGCGGGCGACGGCGTCGGCGCCGGGATGCACGACCACGGCCCGGGGTGCCGGTGAGCGCGTCGCCGGCCTGGGGATGGACACGTCCGCCGGATCGGCGGCCAGGCCGTACCAGCGCAGCAGCCGGCACCAGCGGTGGCGCTCGTGCTCGTCCTCCTGCCACACGGGGCCGTCCGGATCCGCGTAGGCGTAGAGACGGCGCGGGTTCAGCCGGGCGAGCAGCAGACGGCTCTCGGGACCGTTGCCGTGCAGGTCCACGGCAACGTCGGGCGGGGGACCGTCCCAGTCGAGCGCGGTGGGCACGGCCCGGCCGGGGGCAGAGGCGGGCAGCAGCCGGTCCACCAGCCCCGTCGCCCCGGCGGCCGCCGCGAGCCGCCCGGGCGCGGCCAGCACGATGTCGTGACCGGACAGCCCTCGCCGCAGGGCCCGGAGCGCGGGCACGGCGGCGAGCAGATCACCGAGGCCGAGGGCCCGCAGCACCAGGACCCGCGGGCGGAGGGGGGCGTTCTGCGGGCACGGTCGCCCGGGGGGACGCGGCTGCCCGACGCTGTCGGCGTTCGACGTCATCAGGGGCTCTCCTGGGTGGGCGGTCAGCGCCGCGGCGCCCGTAGGACCGTCGCGGACTCGGCCGCACGGCGGGCCAGCAGCGTGGTGGAGCGGCCGTCGAGGTAGGGCAGGACGACGGCCTGGCCTCCCCAGGCGCATACGACCTCGGCCTCCGGAAGATCTTCCACCGAGTAGTCGCCGCCTTTCACCCACACGTCCGGCCGCAGCCGGCTGAGCAGCGCTGTCGGGGTGTCCTCCTCGAAGACGGCGACGGCGTCGACGCTGCCGAGACCGGCGAGGACCCTGGTCCGGTCCTCCACCGGATTGAGGGGGCGGCCCGGCCCCTTGCGGCGGGTGATCGACTCGTCGGAGTTGACGCACACGATCAGACAGTCGCCGATGCGCCGGGCGTTCTCCAGCAGCCCCACGTGACCGGCGTGCAGCAGGTCGAAGCAGCCACCGGTGGCGACCACCGTGCCGCCGTGGGCCCGGACCCGTTCCGCCAGGGCGAACGGGTCCTGCTCGCCGGCCTGCACCGGATGGGCCGGGGTCGTCGTACGCCACAGCTTCGGGTTGCCCGCGCCACCGGCCGCCACGAAGGAGGCAGCCCGGGCGACGGCCCGCTGTACGGCCTCCTCCGGCAGGGCGCCGTCGGCCAGTTCGGCGGCCGTGGCGGCGGCGAAGCAGTCGCCGGCGCCGCAGGTGTCGCCGACCGCCCGGTACGGGGCGGGGACGAGCATCGGCGTGCCGTCACCCGGGCGGGTGAGCAGGACGCCCCGCTCCCCGAGGGTGACGGCGACGGTCGCCGCCTGCCAGCGCTCCGCCAGTTCGCGGCCGCGTTCGGCGAAGTCGCGCAGGGAGCGGCCCGCCTCTGCTGTCGGTTCGCCGGTCAGTGCCGAGACCTCCGCGGCGTTGGGCGTGACGATCCGGGCACCGGGCACAGGCGGGTCCCCCTTGGGATGGGGATCCCACACCAGGGGCGCGCGCCGGGCGGCGGCCACCAGGTGCTCCCGGACGGTGCTCGCCGTGTGGCGCCCGTAGTCGGCGACGAGGACGGCTTGGGCCCGGGCCAGTGCCTCGCGCACCACGTCGTCAGGTTCGCCGGGCGTGCCGCCACCGCGGTCGATCCGTACGAGCGGACGACCGCCCGCCATCACGCGCGTCTTGACGGGCAGGGTGCCGTCGAGCGGCACCTCCACCAGCCGGACCCTGCCGCGCAGCGCGCAGCGGACGGCCTCGCTGGCCGGGTCGTCCCCCAGCGCGGTGACGAGAACCACCTCGCGCCCGCCCTGCGCGGCGAGCACCGCGGCGAGCCCCGCCCCGCCGGGACGCCGGAGGTCGCTCCGTACGTCGACGACCGGGGCGGGGGCGTCGGGGGCGAGCCGGTCGGCGACACCGTCGACGTCCTCGTCGAGCACCACGTCCCCGACGACCACCAGCGGTTTGCGCTCCTTCATGACATCCTCCGGCGCGCGGCGGCGGCCTGGGTCGCCGCCGCTCCGGGGGCGCGCCGCACGGCCGGAGCCGGGGTGGCGATCGCCCGGTCGAAGGCTGCGCAGAGCAGATGGACGGCGACCAGGTGGGCCTCCTGCACGGTGGCGGAGGAGTCGGCGTCGATGCACAGTGCCTCGTCGGCCGCCTCCGCCAGGGGGTTGGGCCGTCGTCCGGTCATCGCCCATACGCGCAGGCCGGCAGCCCGGCCCGTCTCCGCGGCGCCGATCAGGTTGGCACTGCGGCCGGACGTGGAAAGCAGGAGGAGCACGTCGCCGGGGCGGCCGTGCGCCGCGACCTGGCGGGCGTAGACGTGGTCGAATCCGTAGTCGTTGCCGATGGCGGTCACACTGGACGTTTCCGCGTGCAGGGCGATGGCCGAGTGTGCGGGCCGCTCGTCACGGTAGCGGCCGACGAGTTCGGCGGTCAGATGCTGGGCCTGGGCGGCACTGCCGCCGTTGCCGGCTGCGAGCAGACGTCCGCCGACGGGCAGGACCGCGGCGAGGTGGCCGCCCCACTCGGAGACCTGTCCCAGGCTCTGCCGGCGGAACCGGCCGAGCGCGTCCTGAAGCGACTGGCAGTGCCGGTGCGCGGCCTCGGTTGCAAGGGGTTCGTCCATGCTGGTCGGGTGCACCGCGTCCCGGGGGACGGCGGCCTGACCCGCACCTCCTTCGAACGTCGGTCTCTACGGGCGTCGGTACTGCGGTCGTCGCATGCGGTCCGGCTGCTGTGGTCGGGCGTGCGGCGGTCGGGGGATGCGAGGTGCGGCGCTCAGTTCACCCCCGCCGCCCGGTATCCGCCGGCGACCCGGACAAGGGCGGGCCGGTCGGCCAGGACGCCGAGGTACACGGCTTCCGTGGCGGCGGCGACGCGCTCCCAGCCGAACCGGCTCAGCACCCGCCGACGGCCGGCCGCTCCACAGGCGTCCCGCGCGGCCGGATCGGCGAGCAGGTCGGCCACCGCGCGGGCGAGGGCCTCCGGGTCGCGGGGCGGCACCAGCCGCCCCGTGGCGGGGTCGGCGACGGTGTCGAGCTGACCACCGACCGCGGTGGCGACGACCGGTCTGCCGCAGGCCATGGCCTCCAGCGGGACGATGCCGAAGGGCTCGTAGTCGCCGGGGCACAGCACCACGTCCGCGCTGCGCAGTAGCGGTGCCACGTCCTCCCCCGCCACGCCGCCGGTGAAGCGGACCCGGTCGGCGACGCCCAGACCGTGGGCGAGGTCGCGCAGCCGGCGGACCTCGCGGTCCTCGTCGAGCCGGTCCGACGGCGGGCCGCCGACAACGAGGAGCTCGACGCCGGGCAGCCGGGTCAGCGCGGTGATGGAGAGGGCCGCGCCCTTGCGGGGCACCAGCCGGCCGAGCTGGATCAGCCGGTGCGGGTGCGCGCCGCGTTCGGCGACGGGCCCCTGCGGTGTGAACGCGCCGGTGTCGACGCCGCACGGCACGACGCTCACCTTGTCGGAGGAGATGCCCATGGCGGCCAGTTCCCTGACCTCGTCACGGCAGGTGGCGACGATCCGGTCGCAGCCGACACCGACCTCCTTCTCACAGGTGATGCGGGCCGGCGGGCTCGTGTCCGCGTGCCTCTGGTTCCTGCGCTTGACTGTGCCGAGGGCGTGGTACGTGTGCAGCAGCGGCAGCCGCGTCTCCCGTACGGCGTGGAGCGCGGCGAGGCCGGACATCCAGAAGTGCGAGTGCACCAGATCGGGCGGATGGGCCTGCCACTCACGTGCCAGGTGCCGGCCGAAGCCCAGCATGTGGGGCAGGAGTTCGTCCTTCGGTATCTCCTCGGGCGGGCCCGCGGGAACATGGCGGACGCCGACGCCGGTACGCAGTCGCACCAGGTCCGGCAGATCGCGCGCGTCGCGTCGCGTGTAGACGGTGACCTGATGGCCGCGGTCGGCGAGGGCACCCGCCAGCCTCGCGACATGGACGTTCTGGCCGCCGGCGTCCTCACCGCCGAGGGCGGCGAGCGGGCTGGCGTGCTCGGAGACGAGCGCGATCGACAGCGCATCCGTACGGATCGGATCGCGGTGAACATCGCCGTAGGTCATGAGCGCACCTCCGTCATCAGGCGCTCCCAGTCGTCCAGGAAGCGTTTGAGCCCGTAGCGCTGGAGCGCCGCCTGGCGGGCGCGCGCGCCGTCCTCCGCCGCCGCTTCCGGATCTTCGAGATACCGACGAGCAGCCAGCGCGAGGACCTCGGGCCGGGTGGACAGGGTTCCGGTACCGGGTGGGATCGCCTCGACGGCCTCCGTGGTGGCGAGGGCGACGACCGGCATGCCCAGGTGCATGGCCTCCAGGAGGGAGAGGCCCAGGGAGGTCCAGCGCACCGGGTGCAGATAGAGGCGGCGGTCCGCCATGGCGCCGTGCAGTTCGTGCTGGGGCAGATCGGCGGTGCGGCAGCGGTCCTGCGGCAGGCCGAGGTGCTCCGCGAGTCCCTGGGTGCGCATGCCGAACACGTCCAGCGGGGCGGCCTCGGCCAGCGCCGGCAGCAGATCGGTGCCGGTGTGACGGCCTCTGCGCACGGGCTCGTTGACGACGACCGCGGCGCGCGCGAGACGGCCGGTGTAGAGGTGACCGGGATCGACGATGCCGTGTTCGATCACTTCGGTACGGGTGGTGCCGCAGTCCCAGAACAGCCGGTTGAAGTGGGTGACGTGCACCACGGTGAGGTCGTCGCGGTCCGCACAGGGGTGCCGTGTTCTCGGCACATCACCGTCGGGGGCGTTGTGCTCGAGGTAGACGGCCGGTATGTCGCGGCCGGGACGCCTCCCGCCGAGCCACCGCTCGGCGAGCTCCAGCTCGTGCGGCCGCTGGAGGACGACGAGGTCGACGGACGCGTCGCGCAGTTGCTCCGGTGTCGCCTCACGCACCGAGTCGGGCCATGTGAAGGTGCGCGCGCGCCCGAGCCCGTTCTGATCGCGGCCGGGCGTGACGGGAACCAGGTACGTGTGAGGGCCCTGGACGAACGCGGTCGTCCAGGAGCCGTGCACATGCCACAGCAGGATGTTCATCGTCACGCTCCTTCTTCCGTTTCTGTTGCGACGGCATCCGCGTCTGCGGTGGACGGGCGGTGGGCTCCGAGGGAGGCCACCGCGGCAAGCACCTCTGCATTGCCGACCCCGTCGAGGCAGGGGTGCCCCGGGACGGGACAGCTGCGGGCCCTGCTCCCGGCGCACACAGCGCTCTGGTCGCCGAGCAGCACGTGCGGCACGTTGTACGGGCGCCAGCGCTCCGACGGGACCACGGGCGCGAACAGGCAGGCGACCGGCGTTCCGACAGCGGCGGCGAGGTGCCCCGGCCCGGTGTTGCCGACCACGGCGACCCGCGCCCCGGCCAGAACGCCGGCCAGTTGGTGAAGGTCCGTCATGCCACCGAGGTCGAGCGCGTGGTCCGCCGCGACCGTCGCGGTCAGCTCCTTCTCCGCCCGGCCGCCGGTCACCACGACACGGTGTCCGGCGGCGGAGAGCGCGGCAGCGGCACGGGCAGCCCTGTCCGGACTCCAGGCGCGGGCGGGGACGGCGGCGCCCGGGTGCAGCACCACGTACGGCTCCGGCCCGGTCAATTGGACGGTCTCGGGCGGCGCCAAGATGCGCAGCGCGCCGTCGTCGCCGGGCGGCAGGGCGAAGCCCGAGTCCAGGGCGAGGTCAAGAGCGGCGAGGGCCTCGTGGCGGTGGGGCTGCCGATGGTGTCGCAGATCGAGCAGCGCGCCGGGGTAGTCCTCACTGTCGGCCGCGGTCCAGCCGATGCCCGCGAGCTTGAGGATAAGGGCGATCGGCAGCGGGCTCTGGTGGTCGGAGACCAGGATCAGCGCCCGGTCGAAGCGGCCGGCCCCGAGCGTCTCCAGCAGCCGCTGCGTCGCTTCGTACGACACCGGCACGGGCTCGAGCCCGACCCACGGCGCCTCGTGGACGAGGATTTCGTCGACGCCGGGCAGAAGGTGTGCGGCGTGCACGCCGAGGGGCCCGCAGAGCACGGCGGTGTGCGCGGAACCGGCCGCGACGGCGCGAATGGCGGGCCCGGCCAGCAGCACGTCACCAGCACTGTCCAGGCGAACGACCAGGGTTCGGGGCAGCGCCCGGGTGCCGCTCATCGCCGCTCCTGGACGACGGGTCGCGAGGTGACGCTGCCCGCCGCCGTCGGCTCCTGCGCCCCGGCCGTCCGGGCCACCGGGTTGCGGCACCGGGCGGTGGGGTCCAGCACCAGCCGTACCGCCCGGAGCAGGTCGGGGGCGGTGTCCGGGGCCGTGGTGACCTCTTCCGGGCGGGTGACCGGTGTGGGCACGAGGACCCCGCGGGCTCCCGCGGCGAGGGCGGCCGCCACGTCGGCGCCGATGTCGCCGATGACGGCGGTGCGCGCCGGGGAGACGCCCAGTCGCTCGCACGCGGCGAGCACGAGTCCCGGCGCGGGCTTGCGGCACACGCAGCCGTCGGCGGGTCCGTGCGGGCAGACCGCCCAGACGGCGAACGGTCCGAGGAGCGAGTCGATCCTGTGCTGCACCGCCGCTACTTGACGGAACGTCACATAGCCGCGGGCGACGCCCGACTGGTTGCTGACGACGCCCACGGGTATCCCGAGTGCGCGGACCGCGTCGAGGGCCTCCCGCGCGGACGGCATCGGCACGACGCGCGCGGGGTCGCCGTTGTAGGGGACATCGGCGACGAGGGTGCCGTCGCGGTCGAAGAGGACCGCGTCCGGCAGGCCCGCCGCGTCCGGCGGTGGCGCAGTGGCCCGCCGGAGGACCGGACCCTGGAACAGCCAGGGTCCGCTGCCGCGTTGCTCCGATTCCCTGACCGTCCGTGCCGCGAAGGAGCCGGTCATGGCAGCACCCGCTCCGGGACCGGCTGTCCGCCGGGGCGCGGGGCCACGGCCGGCGCGGGCGGGGACAGGGGCGGGGTACGCCGGTGGCGCAGCTGTGCGCCAAGCCAGTGCCAGGTCGCCACCGGCGGGATGAGCGCGCTGGTGAGCGCCATCGAGACGATCTCGTCGCGGGTCCTGGGGCCCGGTGCGATCCGGGCCCAGGCGAACTCGGCGGTCCCGGCCAGCCAGAGCGCGGCGCAGGCCGAGGCCGCGACGGGCCGGGCCGCGGCGGCGCACGACAGTGCGGCCGCGGCGCCCGCGGGGACCGTGTGGGGGGGGGGGTGGGGCGCCCCTGGGGCGGCCGGCCGCG
>NZ_JBEXRZ010000065.1:0-36003 GCF_040613325.1 Streptomyces sp. NPDC006283
GAACGCCTGTGAGCAGGGCGAATGCGGTTCCTGCACGGTCAGACTCGACGGCGTCCCCGTCTGCTCCTGCCTGGTCGCCGCGGGTCAGGTCGCGGGCCCCTCGTGGCTGTCCGGTGGAACCGGTGGATCAGCCCATGAACTTCTTGAACTCGTCGGGCAGCTCGAAGTCCTTGCCCGGCTCGCCGTCGGGCAGTCCGAATGCGCCGCCCTGGGCCGCCTGCTCGCGACGCGCCGCCGCTGCCTGCTCCTCGGCCTTGCGCTTCATCGGGTTGCCGCTCTTGCGCTTGCCCTTGGCCTGCTTCTGCTGCTTCTTCTGACGGCCGGGGCCGCCACCCATGCCAGGCATGCCCGGCATCCCGGGCATGCCGCCGCCCTGGGCCATCCTCGACATCATCTTGCGCGCCTCGAAGAACCGCTCCACCAGGCCCTTCACCGCGCTCACCTCGACGCCGGAACCCTTGGCGATACGGGCGCGGCGCGAGCCGTTGATGATCGTCGGGTCGTGGCGCTCCCCCGGGGTCATCGACTTGATGATCGCGGCCGTGCGGTCCACGTCGCGCTCGTCGATGTTGTTGATCTGGTCCTTCATCTGCGCCATGCCGGGCAGCATGCCGAGCAGCTTGGAGATGGAGCCCATCTTGCGGACCTGCTCCATCTGGGCCAGGAAGTCGTCGAGCGTGAACTCCTTGCCCTTGCTGCTCGCCAGCTTGGAGGCCATCTTGGCGGCCTCTTCCTGGCTGAAGGTCTGCTCGGCCTTCTCGATGAGCGAGAGCATGTCGCCCATGCCGAGGATGCGGGACGCCATGCGGTCCGGGTGGAACGCGTCGAAGTCGTCCAGCTTCTCGCCGTTGGAGGCGAACATGATCTGCTTGCCGGTGACGTGGGCGACGGAGAGCGCGGCACCGCCTCGGGCGTCGCCGTCCAGCTTGGACAGGACCACGCCGTCGAAGCCGACGCCGTCGCGGAAGGCCTCCGCGGTGTTGACGGCGTCCTGACCGATCATGGCGTCGACGACAAAGAGGATCTCGTCGGGCGAGGTCGCGTCCCTGATGTCCGCGGCCTGCTGCATCATCTCCTGGTCGATGCCGAGACGGCCGGCGGTGTCGACGATGACGATGTCGAACTGCTTGGTCCTGGCGTACTCGATGGAGTCCTTGGCGACCTGGACCGGGTCACCGACGCCATTGCCCGGCTCGGGCGCGTAGACGCCGACACCGGCGCGCTCGGCCACGACGGAGAGCTGGTTGACGGCGTTGGGGCGCTGGAGGTCACAGGCGACGAGCAGGGGCGAGTGGCCCTGGGCCTTCAGCCAGAGACCGAGCTTTCCGGCGAGGGTCGTCTTACCTGCACCCTGGAGACCGGCGAGCATGATCACGGTCGGGGCGGTCTTGGCGAACCGCAGCCGGCGGGTCTCACCGCCGAGGATCGTGATCAACTCTTCGTTGACGATCTTGATGACCTGCTGGCTCGGGTTCAGAGCCTTGGAGACCTCGACACCGAGGGAGCGGGCCTTGATCTGCTTGATGAACTCCCGGACGACCGGAAGCGCCACGTCGGCCTCGAGCAGGGCGATACGGATTTCCCGGGCCGCGCCGTCGATGTCAGCCTCGGACAGGCGTCCCTTGCCCCTGAGGTTCTTGAAAGTCGCGCTGAGGCGGTCGGAAAGCGTATCGAACACGGTGGTCGCGATTCCTCGGGTCGGGGCCTGGTGGTCGCCCCAAGGGTATCGGGCCTCGGAACATTCATGCCCCCGCCCGCCGTAACGAGCGGTCGGGGGCGCGATCCCGCAGCGGCGGGACCAGGCCTTGCCGGTCTTCGTGATCTGCTGAGCGGGTGGAACACCCCCGTCGTCGGCGGGAGCACGCCCTGCGGGGGGACCGGCCGCGCCGCTCGTCGCCCTTTACCGCAGCGCCTCCTCGACCCCCTTCGCCAGGGCCGCCGCCTCCGCGTCGCCGAGCGGGGAACCGTTCTCGTCCGTGACGTACAGCGTGTCGACCGCGTTCGCGCCCAGGGTCGAGACGTGTGCGCTCCTGACCCGCACGGCCGCTCCCTCCAGCGCGCGGCCGATCCTGTGGAGCAGCCCCGGGGCGTCCTGGGCGCGGACCTCGATGACCGTGGCGAGGCGGGAGCCCGCCGGGGCAACCGTGACCCGCGGCGGGGGCGCCTTGACGCCGCGCCGCCTGGGATAGGCGGCCTCGCGCTCGGCGAGGCGGCCCCGGATGTCCAGGGAGCCGTCCAGGGCGCGCACCAGGTCGGCGCGGAGCCTGGCGGCCTGCGGCAGGGAACCGTACTCCGCCGCCACCCGCCAGTTCAGGACCAGGACGCAGCCGTCGCCCACCTCGCTGGGCAGCTCGACCGCCCGCAGGTCGGCGGCGCGGACGGTGAGCCGGTGCAGCGCGAGGACCCCGGCGGCCGCCGGCAGGACACCCGGCTGGTCGGGCAGGGCGATGAGCAGCTCGACGCCGACCGGTTCCGGCTCGCCGTCCTCGGCGGGGGCCTCGGGCTGGGCGTGCAGGGTGAGCACCGGTTCGCCGGTGCGCATGGCCTCGACGGCGAGCCGTTCCTGTTCGGCGCTGGGGGCGGTCTGGTCCGGCTCCGTGGGGGCGTCGCCCGCGAGGACGGCGGCGACCCGATCGACCAGGTCCGCGACGAGGGAGCCGCGCCAGGAGGACCAAGCGGCGGGGCCGGTGGCGAGGGCGTCGGCCTCGGTGAGGGCGTGCAGCAGCTCCAGCGTGGAGGCGGACCCCACGACGGAGGCCACGGAGGCCACGGTCGCCGGATCGTCCAGGTCGCGCCGGGTCGCCGTCTCGATGAGCAACAGGTGGTGGCGTACGAGCGTGGCGATGACGGCCACGTCGGCACGGTCGAAGCCGATCCTGGCGGCGACGTCACGGGCGATGGTCTCGCCGGCGACGGAGTGGTCGCCGGGCCATCCCTTGCCGATGTCGTGCAGCAGCGCCGCGACGAGGAGCAGGTCGGGACGGCCGACGTGGCGGGTCAGTTCCGAGGCCTTGACCGCCGTCTCGACGAGGTGCCGGTCGACGGTCCAGGTGTGCACGGCGTTCCGCTGCGGCCGGCAGCGGACCCGTTCCCAGTCCGGGACGAGCCGGGTGATCAGCCCCTCGGCCTCCAGGGCCTCCCATACGGCGACGGTCGGGGGCCCGGCGCCGAGGAGGGTGACGAGCTCCTCGCGGGCCTCAGCGGGCCAGGGCACGGGCAGCGGGTGGCCGGCCATGGCCTGGCCGAGGCGCCGGACCGCGTGCCGGGAGATCGGCAGCCCCGACTGGGCCGCGGCGGCCGCGGCGCGGAGCGGCAGCACCGCGTCGCGTTCGGGGCGCGCGGTGCGGGCCAGCACCACTTCCCCGTCCAGTTCGACGACTCCCTCGGCGAGGGGTGTGCGCTCAGGCTGCGGGGCCCGCCCGCCCAGCATGGCCCGCAGCTTCGGCCGCACGGCCCGTGAGCGCAGGACGCGGCCGACCTCGCGCCAGGTGACGTCGGTGGCGTACGAGACGGTCCGCGCGGCCTCGTACACCTGGCGCAGCAGGGTGTCGGCGTCGAGGAGGCCGAGTTCCGCGGCGACCTGGTCCTGCTCCTGGAGGGCGAGACGGTCGGTGGCGCGCCCGGTGGTCAGATGGAGCGCGTCGCGGACGTCGAGCAGGGTGCGGCGGGCTTCCGCGAGGCCTTCCCGGGGGGCGTCGGCCAGCCAGGAGGCGGCCACCGCGCGCAGCGCGGTGGCGTCCCGCAGTCCGCCGCGGGCCTCTTTCAGATCGGGCTCCAGGAGGTACTGCAGCTCGCCCTGGCGGGCGGCGCGTTCGCGGCAGAGTTCGTCCAGCTCCGGCAGCCGCCGCGGTGCCTGGTTGCGCCAGTCGGCGAGCACGGCCGTGCGCAGCGACGCGACGAGGCCCACGTCGCCGGCCACCGGCCGCGCGTCGAGCAGCCCGAGCTGCACCTTGAGGTCCTCGCCGGCCGTCTTGCGGGCCTCGGCCGGGGTCCGCACGGAGTGGTCGAGCGCGAGCCCCAGATCCCAGACGGGATACCAGATCCGGTCCGCAACGGCGGCGACGGCCGAGGCGGGGGCGCTGCCGTCGTGGAGCAGCAGGAGGTCGAGGTCGCTGCGCGGGGAGAGCTCGCCGCGGCCGTAGCCGCCGACGGCGACGAGCGCCATGCCCCGTACGACGCGCTGTTCCACGGCTGCGGCGCCGAACAGCGCGGAGAGCCATGTGTCGGTCAGCCCGGCCAGGGCCGCACGGCGCGGCGGCCCGGGCCGCTCCTTCTCGGTGAGAAGGCGCAGCCGGGCCGCCGCGTAGCCGCTGGGTCCCGAGTCTTCCGTTTCGTTGATCACTTCAGCACTCGTCACGCCTGCGGCTCCTGTTCTGTTGTTCCTCAGAGGGCGTCGGGGCCGCGCTCGCCGGTCCGTACCCGCACGGCCGTGTCGACCGGGACGCTCCAGACCTTGCCGTCGCCGATCTTTCCGGTGCGGGCGGCCTTGACGATCACGTCCACGAGCTGCTCGGCGTCGCCGTCCTCGACCAGCACCTCGATACGGATCTTGGGGACGAGGTCGACCGTGTACTCGGCGCCCCGGTAGACCTCCGTGTGGCCGCGCTGCCGGCCGTAGCCGCTGGCCTCCGTGACCGTGAGCCCCTGGACTCCGAAGGCCTGGAGGGCCTCCTTGATCTCGTCCAGCCGGTGCGGCTTCACGACTGCGGTGATGAGCTTCATGCGTCCACCTTCTTGTTCTGCCCTGCGGCTGCCACGGTCTCGCCCGTCACGGGCACGGCCTTGCGGGAGCCGGCGCCGCCGCCCGCTCCGCTGAAGTCGTACGCGGTCTCGGCGTGCTCGACCTGGTCGATGCCGGAGACCTCGACGTCCTCGTCCACCCTCATGCCCATCGTCTTGTCGAGGACAAGAGCGAGGATGGCCGAGACGACCAGAGAGTAGGCCAGCACCGCGAAGACACCGATCGCCTGCTTGCCGAGCTGCTCGAGGCCGCCGCCGTAGAAGAGGCCCTTGGCGTCGGACTGGACGCCGCCGGTGGCGAAGAAGCCGACCAGCAGGGAGCCGACGATTCCGCCGACAAGGTGGACGCCGACGACGTCGAGGGAGTCGTCGTAGCCGAACTTGAACTTGAGGCCGACGGCCATGGCGCAGAGCAGACCGGCGATGGCGCCGACCGCGATCGCGCCGAGCGGGGAGACCGAACCGCCGGCCGGAGTGATGGCGACGAGTCCGGCGACCGCGCCGGAGGCGGCGCCGAGGGTGGTGAAGGCGCCGTGGCGGATCTTCTCGTAGATGAGCCAGGCGAGCATGGCGGCGGCGGTGGCGACCTGGGTGTTGACGAACATCACCGCGCCGACGCCGTCGTCGTTGCCGAGCCACGATCCGGCGTTGAAGCCGAACCAGCCGAACCACAGCAGGCCCGCGCCCAGCATGACCAGCGGCAGGCTGTGCGGACGCATCGGGTCCTTCTTGAAGCCGACGCGCTTGCCGATCACGAGGATGACACCGAGGGCCGCGGCACCGGCGTTGATGTGGACGGCCGTGCCGCCGGCGAAGTCGATCACGCCCATCTCGAAGAGCCAGCCGCCCGCGCCCCACACCCAGTGCGCGACCGGGAAGTACACGACCGTGACCCACAGGGTGATGAACAGCGCCCAGGCGGTGAACTTGACCCGGTCCGCGAGGGCGCCGCTGATCAGCGCGGGGGTGAGGACGGCGAACATCAGCTGGAAGACGGCGAAGACGTACACCGGGATCGTGTAGCCGTCCCACAGCTCGGTGACGCCGATGCCGCTGAGGCCGACGTAGTCCGCGCTCCAGCCGACGACGGAGCCGATGTCGGTGCCGAAGGCCATGCTGAAGCCGTAGAGCACCCACAGGATGGTGACGATCCCGAGGCTGATGAAGCTCATCATCAGCATGTTCAGGGTGCTCTTGACGCGGACCATGCCTCCGTAGAAGAAGGCCAGGGCCGGTGTCATGAGCATTACCATGGCGGAACAGATGAGCATGAACCCTGTGTTGGCGGCAGACAGCTCGGTGTCTGCGGCAAGGGTCGAGATGCCTGGGGGCATCGGCGTCTCCTCGTCGTCGTGCGGCCGCGTGCGGGCGGAACCTTGAGCGGATAAGGGGCGGGCCGTAAGGGGCACCGCCGAGATCCGCCGGACAACCCCTATGCGCCACGAGGTTGGCGCAGCGCCGTTTCCGCAAATGCCGCACGATGTTTCGCGGCCGTGACGAAGAGGTCCGGCGTGTTACACCGCCATGAACGGGCTGATCGCCCGAGGTCGCCGAGCGTATCCTCTGGCCACATCACAAACCGGCCGCGACACTCACCCGGGATGACTTGGCACGGGGGGAGCCGAGTCGGACAGTTCGGGGTGGGTGTCGCGGCCGGGACCTGGTGCGCCGCTGCCGGTCAGACCGCCTCGGCGGTCTCCGGCAGCTGGGCCGTGAGGTGGTCGGTGAGCTGGGCGACCTCGGCGAGGTCCCCGAAGTCCCTGGCCGCCGTGTCGACGGTTTTGCGCAGCCGCGTGTTGACCCGCTCGGATCGGACCCGCTTGGCGACGGCGAGGGCCTGGCCGGCGAAGGCAGTGGCCTGTTCCGGCTCCTTCTTGAGCAGGTGGACCGTGGCCATGCCGATCAGGTTGAGTGCGTACGACCGCTGGTGCTCCTCGTCCTCGCGGAAGAGATCGACGGCACGCTCCATGACCGGCTCCGAGAGCGAGGCGTAGGTGGGGCTGCGGCCGGCGACGTAGGCGAGATCGCGGTAGGAGTGGGCGTTCTCGCCGTTGAGCTCGGCCTCGGAGAAGAACCGGATCCAGTCCGGCTCGGGCTCCGCGTCGAAGGCGATGTCGGCGAAGGTGTCCTCGGCCATCCGGACGGCCCGGCGGCACTTGCTGGGCTGGCCCATGTTGGCGTACGCACGGGCCTCCATCGCATACAGCATCGCCTGTGTGCGCGCGGTGGCGCAGTCGCGGCTGCCGTACTGCGCCAGGTGGACGAGCTCGAGGGCGTCGTCGGGGCGGCCGAGGTGGATCATCTGACGGCTCATCGAGGACAGGATGTACGAGCCGAGCGGCTTGTCGCCCGCTTCCTTGGAGGCGTGCAGGGCGAGCACGAAGTACTTCTGCGCGGTGGGCTGCAGACCCACGTCGTAGCTCATCCACCCGGCCAGCTCGGCCAGTTCGGCGGCGCATTTGAACAGCCGCCGCTGGGTGGCGAGCGGCTGCGGCTCCTGGAGCAGGTCGGTGACCTCGTGGAGCTGGCCGACGACCGCCTTGCGGCGCAGTCCGCCGCCGCACTGGGCGTCCCACTGGCGGAACATGGCGGTGGTGGCCTCGAGCAGGTCGAGCTCCGGCGCGGACAGCCGGGCGCCTCTGCGCAGCGGGGTGGGCGGTTCCTGCTGTCCGTCGCCCGCCGGGGTGGGCACGAGCCAGCGCTGCATGGGTTCGACGAGGGCGGGGCCGGCGGCCAGGGAGAGCGAGGTGCCGAGGAACCCGCGGCGCGCCAGCATCAGGTCGCTTCGGGAGAACTCGCTGAGCAGCACGACGGTCTGGTCCGCCGCCCAGGGCAGGTCCACACCGGACACCGAGGGTGCCTGATGGGCGGAGCGCAGCCCGAGGTCCTCGATGGCGACGACACTGCCGAAGCGCTCGGAGAAGAGCTCGGAGAGGATGCGCGGAATCGGCTCGCGCGGCTGCTCGCCGTCCAGCCAGCGACGGACCCGGGAGGTGTCGGTGCTGATGTGGTGGGCGCCCATCTGGCGGGCCCTGCGGTTCACCTGGCGCGCGAGTTCGCCCTTCGACCAGCCGCTGCGCATGAACCATGAACTCAGCTGCTCGTTGGGGCGCTTGCCGGCTGTCGTACCGTCTGCGCCGCTGCCGCTCACTGGATTGCCCCCATCCGCCGAAGCCTCATCGCCCGAACGCCTACCAGAATGCCGCCGGTTGCGGCTGCCTGTGACCGGGTTGCACCCGTCGAACAGGAAGCCGGGTTGCCTCCGGCATACCCGGAAGCGGACTGCAATTGCAGGCTGGCGTACCGAAGGTAATCCTCCCATCACGCCCCCAGCGAGTGGGATTGCAGAATCGCCACCATTCGCCACCCCTCCGAGTGAACCCACTTGCCGCCAGGCGCGATTCACTTGACATACGACGATCAGGAAGAAGTGGAGCGTTGCGCACGCAGGCGCGCGCCGCGTTCCGCACTCCCCCACACACCACCGCACGCGGGCGGCACTCCGAACAGGCAGCCACTGAGTGTCACCGGGGGACTTCGGGTCGTAACCACCGGCGCTTACGACCCGTTGGAGGGGGCATGGGCTTCACGATCGGCGGCACCCGGGGGATCAGTCAGATCCGGCCCGGCGCCCGGCGCCGCGAGCGCACGACAGAGGCCACCGCGGTGGCCGAGTACACCGGGCTGTGGGGCTGGGCGGTGACCCCAGGGGCGCGAGCGGTGTCCGGCAAGTGCTCCTGCGGGGAGGCCGGCTGCCCGGCACCGGGAGCGCACCCTCTCGCCCTCGCACTCGAGGTGCCGGCCGGCGCGACGCTCGAGGAGGCCGGAAAGGCGTGGGCCGACGTGCCGGGCGCGTCGCTCCTGCTGCCCGTCGGCCGGAGCTTCGACATCCTCGACGTGGCCGCGTCGGCAGGCCGCCGCGCCATGGTGCGCATGGAGCGGATGGGCCTGCCGCTCGGCCCGGTCTGCGCCACACCGGACGGGCGCTGCCAGTTCTTCGTGGCGCCCGGCGCGGCCGCCGAGCTGCCCCGGCTGCTGTACCGGATGGGCTGGGACGACGCGGACCTGGATCTGCGCTGCCTGGGCCCCGGCGACCACATCACCGCCCCGCCGTCGGACCGCGGCGGCCTCGGGCCCGTCCACTGGCTGCGGCCCCCGTCCCTGGACACGGCGGCGGCCCCACCGGAGGCCCGGCTGCTGCTCGGCACGCTGGCGTACACCTGCCACCGCAGCCGGTCCTGATACGGACGCAGCCGGCCCCGATCGCACCCAGAAAAGCGGCGCACGCAGAAAAGCGCCCGGTCGCCCACAGGACGGCCGGGCGCTTTCACGCGCGGATGCGCTCAGTCGCCGATCAGCGCGTCGACGAACGCCTCGGGCTCGAACGGGGCCAGGTCGTCCGCGCCCTCGCCCAGCCCGACGAGCTTGACGGGCACACCCAGCTCGCGCTGGACCGCGACGACGATGCCGCCCTTGGCGGTGCCGTCCAGCTTGGTCAGCACGATGCCGGTGATGTCCACGACCTCGGCGAAGACCCGCGCCTGCACCAGCCCGTTCTGGCCGGTGGTGGCGTCGAGGACGAGCAGGACCTCGTCCAGCGGACCGTGCTTCTCCACGACCCGCTTGACCTTGCCGAGCTCATCCATCAGGCCCGTCTTGGTGTGCAGGCGGCCCGCCGTGTCGATGAGCACCACGTCCGCACCCTCGGCGATGCCCTCCTTGACCGCGTCGAACGCGATCGAGGCCGGGTCACCCCCCTCGGGCCCCCGTACCGTGCGGGCGCCTACGCGCTCACCCCAGGTCTGCAGCTGGTCGGCGGCGGCGGCGCGGAAGGTGTCTGCCGCGCCGAGCACGACCGAGCGGCCGTCCGCGACCAGGACGCGGGCGAGCTTTCCGGTGGTGGTGGTCTTTCCCGTGCCGTTGACCCCGACGACCATGACGACGCCGGGGGTGTCGAGACCGCTCTCGGTCTTGACGGCACGGTCGAAGTCGGTGCCGACGAGCTGCAGCAGCTCCTCACGCAGCAGTGTGCGCAGGCCCTCCGGAGTGCGGGTGCCGAGGACCTTCACCCGCTCACGAAGCCGCTCCACGAGCTCCTGCGTGGGGGCGACGCCCACGTCCGCGGTGAGCAGCGTGTCCTCGATCTCCTCCCAGGTGTCCTCGTCGAGGTGCTCGCGGGAGAGGAGCGTGAGGAGCCCCTTGCCGAGCGTGTTCTGGGATCGGGCGAGGCGGGCACGGAGCCGGACGAGCCGGCCGGCGGTCGGCTCCGGGATCTCGACGGCGGGCGCAGGGGCCTCGGCGACGACCGGGTCCTCGACGGCGACAGGGGTTTCGACGGCGTCCTCGGCCGTCGGGAGGTCGACCTCCTCGATAGTGCGGCGGGGTTCCTCCCGCGGTGTCTCCGCCTCGTCGCCGACATGCGGCTCGGCGGGCGGAGCGGTGATGGTCGGCGTGGTCGGCGGCGCCTGGGGCGGCAGCTGCTTCTTCTTGCGGCTGCTGACCACGAGGCCGCTGATCGCGCCGATCGCGACCAGGGCGATGACTACGGCAAGGATGACGATTTCCATAACCCGTCCAGTATCGGCCACAGCCGCTGCCCTTCGAGGGTGTCGGAGGATCACACAAAGACGGACTCACCCATTTGGACGTTTTGGGGTGTTCGTACGATGCTTGATGGCTCCGGGTTCTCTCCCGGCAGCCCTCCGGTGTCCCCCCACCCCTTACGGAGCCACTTCATGCCCCACGCCTCCGAATCCGAAGGCGCGATAGAGACCCGCGGCCTCGAACCCGTCCCCGACGGCGAGCGCACCGGTCACGTCCGTGAGCTGTTCCCCACCTGGGTTGCCGCCAACATCAGCGTCCTGCTGCTCACGATGGGTGCCGGCCTGATCGTCTTCAACGGCCTGAACTTCTGGCAGGTGCTGACCGTCGCGGTCGCGGCCCCCGTCCTCTCGTACGGGATCGTGGGCCTGATCTCCATCGCCGGCAAGCGCGGCGGCTCCCCCGGCATGGCCCTGTCCCGGGCGGTCTTCGGGCAGCGCGGGAACCTCTTCCCCGGTTCGCTGATCTGGGTGGCCCGGTGGGGCTGGGAGACGATCAACGCCGTCACCGGTGCCTACGCCGTGCTGACCGTCCTCGACCTGCTGTTCGGGATCCGGAGCAACACGGCCCTGATCGTCACGACGCTGCTGCTCTTCGTCGCCTGCACCTTCCTCGTTTCGGGGCTCGGCATCAACGCGCTGCAGGTGTGCAGCAAGTGGTCGACGTATCTGTTCGGCGCGTTCAGCGTGCTGGTGCTGATCTACCTGGTCGCGAACACCGACTGGGCCGCCGTCTTCGACAAGCCGGCCGGTTCGACGGCGATGATGGTGGCCGGCATCGGCACCATCGCGGCGGGCGGGATCAGCTGGGTCCCGTCCGGACCGGACTTCACGCGCTACCTGCCGCGCACGACCTCCGGCCGGGCGATGGTCGGTGCCACCGTCGGCGGCGCCGGCATCGTCGTACTGCCGATGGTGCTGATGGGTGCCGTGATGGCGGTCGCCACGCCGGATCTGGCGAGCGCCCAGGACCCGGTCGCCTTCATCGGTGAGATCCTGCCGATGTGGCTGGCGGTCCCGTATCTGCTGATCGCACTGGTCGGCATGCTGCTGATCAACTCCATGTCGATGTACTCGGCCGGCTTCACCGCGCAGACCCTGGGCGTCAAAGTCCCGCGCACCTGGGCCGTCAGCGTGAACGCCGTGATCAGCCTGGTCCTCGGCTTCCTCCTGATGGTCGTGGCAACCAGCTTCATCGGCTCGTTCATCTCGTTCCTGACGCTGCTGGCGGTGGCGTTCTCCGCATGGATCGGCGTTTTCGGCGTCGACATGATGCGCAGGCGCACCTACGACGGCACGGCGCTGATGGACACCTCCCGCACCAGCGCCTACTGGTACCGCGGCGGTTTCGCCTGGTCGGCGATGGTGTCGTGGGGTGCGGCCCTCGTGGCCGGCCTGCTGTTCACGAAGGTCGACTGGTTCGCCGGCCCGCTCGCGTCCTCGTGGATCGGCCAGAACGGGCTGGGCTGGGCGGCGACGATCGTTGTGGCCGCCGCCCTGTACGCCGTGCTGCCGCGCACCCCGGCCGCACCGGCCGGATCCGAGGAGACCGAAACGCAGCGGGAGCCCGCGACACTGTCCATCTGACGCAGCGTCAGCTACCGTCCCCCTTCGCCGTTCCCGATCCGGCGGAGGGGGATTTCCCATGGCCTTCACGGTGGCCCGCTTCAACATGGTCGACCCGGCCGCGACACCCGAGACCCTCGCGGCCCGCTATCGCGCCGCCCTGGAGATGGCCGCGTACGCCGACGACCGCGGCGTCGACACCATCCAGACGGAGGAGCACCACGGCGCGGGCAACAACTGGCTTCCGTCGCCGCTGACCTTCGCGGGCGCCGTCCTCGGCGCCACCCGGCGGATCGCCGTCACGGTGTCCGCCGTCATCGGTCCGCTGCACGATCCGCTGCGGCTGGCGGAGGACATCGCCGTGCTCGACCTGATCGGCAGGGGCCGGCTGGTCACGGTCGCCGGCATCGGCTACCGGCCCGAGGAGTACGAGCAGCTGGGCGTGGAGTGGTCGCGGCGCGGGGCGCTCCAGGACGAGTTGCTCGAGACGCTGCTCGCCGCGTGGACCGGCGAGAGTTTCACGTACCGGGGCCGGGCCGTGCGGGTCACCCCCCGCCCGTACACCCGGCCGCATCCGATGCTGCTCGTCGGCGGGTCGTCCCGAGCGGCGGCACGCAGGGCCGCCCGCTTCGGTCTGCCGTTCTTCCCCAGCGCGCATCTGCCGGAACTGGAGGCGTACTACGAGGCGCGGCGGGCGGAGTACGGGACGGAGGGCTTCTGCATGATGCCCGCGGAGAAGACGCCGCTGCTGCACATTTCACAGGATCCGGACCGCGCCTGGGCACTGTACGGGGAGTACTTCCTGCACGAGGCACGCACCTACGCCTCCTGGCAGTCGAAGGACATCCGCTCCGCGGTGCGCTCCGGTGCGGGCACTGCCGCCGAGCTGCGCAGCGAGGGCGTCTACCGGGTCGTGACGCCGGACGAGTGCGTGAGCCTGGGCGCAGAAAGCCTGGTGCTGCATCCGCTGTGCGGCGGCATGCCGGTGGACGAGGGATGGCGCAGCCTGCAGCTGCTGTGCGAACACGTACTGCCCCGGCTCACGCGCTGAGCCGGGGCAGTTCGGTGACGAGGAGAGGGGCAGCGGGGATTAGCCCATCTCCTCCAACGCCTTGCCCTTCGTCTCCTTGACGTACTTGAGTACGAAGGGGATCGAGAGCACGGCGAAGATCGTGTAGATCACATAGGTGCCGGAGAGGTTCCAGTCCGCGAGGCTCGGGAAGCTGGCCGTGATGGCCCAGTTGGCGATCCACTGCGCGGAGGCCGCGACGCCGAGGGCGGCGGCGCGGATCCGGTTCGGGAACATCTCGCCGAGGAAGACCCAGACCACGACGCCCCAGGAGAGCGCGAAGAAGAGCACGAAGACGTGGGCGGCGACCAGCGCGACGACGCCCTGGGTTTCGGGGAGCTTGCCGTCGACGAGGTCGGCGGAGAAGGCCCAGGCCTCGAGGGCCAGCGCGATCGCCATACCGGCGGAGCCGATGAGCGCGAGCGGCCGCCGGCCGATCCGGTCGACCAGCACCATCGCGATCACGGTGCCGACGATGTTGATGATCGACGTGGTGAACGAGTAGAGGAACGAGCTGGACGGGTCGACGCCGACCGACTGCCACAGGGTGGCCGAGTAGTAGAACGCGACGTTGATGCCGACGAGCTGCTGGAAGACCGAGAGCCCGATGCCGACCCAGACGATGGGCAGGAAGCCGAAGCGGCCGCCGAGCAGGTCCTTGAACGTGGACTTGTGCTCACGGCGCATCGCGTGGTCGATCTCCCTGACACGGGCATTCAGGTCGACGCTCTTGCCTTCGACGTCGGCGAGCACCTGCTTCGCCTGCTCGACCTTGCCGACGGAGATCAGGAAGCGCGGCGACTCGGGGATCGCGAAGGACAGCAGTCCATAGAGCACCGCCGGGACGACCATGACGCCGAGCATCCACTGCCAGGCCTCGAGGCCGGCGATGTCGCCGCGCTGCTCACCGTCGGCGAGCTGGAGGATGCCGTAGTTCACCAGCTGGGAGACGGCGATGCCGATGACGATGGCGGCCTGCTGGAAGGAGGCGAGCCGGCCGCGGTAGGCGGGCGGTGACACCTCGGCGATGTAGGCGGGGCCGATGACGGAGGCCATGCCGATGGCGAAGCCGCCGATGATCCGCCACATGGCGAGGTCCCAGAGCGCGAACGGGACCGCGGAGCCGATGGCGCTGACGGTGAAGAGCACGGCCGCGATCTGCATGCAGCGGATGCGGCCGATGCGGTCGGCGATCCGGCCGGCGGTGGCGGCACCGACGGCGCAGCCGATCAGGGCGATGGCGATGACCTGGGCGAGCGTTCCCGAGCCGATGTCGTAGCGGTCCCGGATGGCCTCGACGGCGCCGTTGATCACGGAGCTGTCGTAACCGAAGAGGAAGCCGCCCATCGCGGCGGCGGCCGTGATGAAGATGACATGCCCGAGATGTTCGGGGTGGGCCGAGCGGGCTCCCGGTGCCGGTGGCGGCTGCGTGCTGGTCACGTGTACTCCTGAGGCCGTCCGGCAGCTTCGCCGGGCGTGGGGGGCGAGCCCTTCCAGTGGGGCACAACCTTGGGGGGAGCACCACTTGAAGGTAAAAGCAACGTTGCAGAGACTATGCCTCCAAGTTTCGAAGTCAAGACCCCCGATGGGATCTGCATTATGTAACGACACGGAAACTTACCTTCAAGTATTGAAGAAGTGTCGCTCGCAGGAGCGTCTCAGCGGAGGCGCTGGCTGATGACCTTGGACACGCCGTCGCCCTGCATCGAGACGCCGTAGAGCGCGTCCGCGACCTCCATGGTCCGCTTCTGGTGCGTGATCACGATCAGCTGCGAACTCTCCTGGAGCTCCTGCATGATCCGGATCAGTCGCTGGAGGTTGGTGTCGTCGAGGGCGGCCTCGACCTCGTCCATCACGTAGAACGGACTGGGTCGCGCCTTGAAGATCGACACCAGCATCGCCACGGCCGTCAGGGACCGTTCCCCGCCGGAAAGCAGCGACAGACGCTTCACCTTTTTGCCGGGCGGCCGCGCCTCGACGTCCACACCCGTGGTGAGCATGTTGTCCGGATCGGTGAGCACGAGCCGCCCTTCGCCGCCGGGGAAGAGCCGGGAGAAGACGCCCTCGAACTCGCGGGCGGTGTCCCGGTACGCCTCGGTGAAGACCTGCTCGACGCGCTCGTCCACCTCCTTCACCACCTGCAGAAGGTCCGCACGGGTCTTCTTCAGGTCCTCGAGCTGTTCCGACAGGAACTGGTGACGCTCCTCCAGCGCCGCGAACTCCTCCAGAGCGAGCGGATTCACCTTCCCGAGCTGCTGATACGCCCGTTCGGCCGCCTTCAGGCGTTTTTCCTGTTCGGCTCTGACGAAACGTCGGGGCTGGTTACGGGGGTGCTCCGGATCCTCCGGGAGCTCTTCGCCCTCGGCGGGCGGCGAAGGGGGGACGAGCTGGTCGGGGCCGTACTCGGCCGCCAGCCCGGCCGGCTCCACCCCCAGTTCCTCCAGCGCCTTCGTCTCCAGCTGCTCGATCCTCAGCCGCTTCTCAGCGCCCAGCACCTCACCGCGGTGCACCGAGTCGGTCAGCTTGTCGAGCTCGCCCTTGAGGTCGCGGCCGGTGTTGCGGGCGGCGGCCAGCTCCTGCTCGCGCTCCGCCTTGGCCGCCTCGGCCGCGGCCCGCTCCGCCTCCGCCCGCACGAGCGACACCTCGACGTGGGCCAGCAGCTGGCGGGCGCCTGCTGCGACGGCCCCGGCGACCTCTGCCTCATGACGCAGTCGGGCGCGCCGCTGTTCGGCACGCGCCCGGGCCTCGCGCTCGGCCCGCGCTCCCCGGTCGAGCGCGTCCGCGCGCCCCGAGAGCCCCTTGACCCGCTCCTCGTGCGTACGGACCTGAAGGCGGGCCTCCATCTCCGTCTGGCGCGCGTTGGCGCCGTCGGCCGCGAGCCGGTCGCGCACATGGGTGTCGGGCTCCTCCTCCGCCGGGGCCTCCCCGGCGACGAGCAGGCGCTCCGCCAGCTCCTCGGCCTCCTCGGTCGCCCGCTCCAGCGCCTCCTGTGCGCGGGCGGCGGCCGCGGCGGTCCGCTCCGCCTCGCCCGCCGCACCACGGGCCTGTCCGGCGAGGCTGCCGAGCCGGCCGGAGACGGCCGACTTCTCGCGGTCCGCGGCACGCCGCCGCTCCCCCAACTCCTCCACGAGCGCGGCGCATTCGGCCCGGCGGGCAGTGGCCTGCTGCTGGGCGGCGGCCAGCTCGTCGCACTGCGCTGCCAGTTCCTCCAGCTCGGCCGCCGCCTCGTCGACGGAGGCCTGCACCTCCAGCAGACTGGGGGCTCCGGCGGACCCGCCCTGGGCGAAATGCGCCCCGAGCACGTCTCCCTCCGCGGTCACGGCGGTGATGCCGGGGCGCGCGTACACCAGATCCTCGGCGTCCTCGAGCGTCCCCACGACAACAATGCCCTGCAGCAGTCGCCGCACGGCGGGCATGAGCTCGGGCGGCCCGCTCACCAGGTCCGCCGCGTACGGCGGCCCGTCGGCGAACGCCTGCGGCCCCGTGGCATCCGGCACCCCGGGCTCCGGGACCGTGGACTGTGCCCCCGCCGCGCCGGCGAGGAGCAGCGCCGCCCGGCCTCCGTCCTGTTTCCGCAGGAGCCGGATCGCCTCGGCCGCCGTGGCGGGGTCGGCCACTGCCACGGCGTCCGCCGCCGTGCCCAGGGCCGCCGCCACGGGGATCTCGTGGCCCGGAGTCACGGTGAGCAGTTCCGAGGCCGGGCCGAGCAGACCCGCCAACCGGTCCCGCGCCCCGAGGAGCGCACCGGTCCCGTCCTTGCGGCGCAGGCCCAGCGCGAGCGCCTCGCGGCGGGCCGCGACGGCCGCGCGCTTGCGTTCTGCCGAGGTGAGCGCCTCGCGGGCCGTACTCAGCGCCGCTTCCGCGTCGGCGAGTTCACGCTTCGCGACGTCGTGGCGGTCCGCGAGCGCCGAGTCGTCGGCGTCCAGCCCGTCGACCTCGGCCTTGAGCTCCTCGTACTCCTTTTGCGCGGCGGCGGCCCGCTCCTGGGCCTCGTCGCGTGCGGCGGCCAGCCTGTCGATCTCGGCCTGCGCCGATGCCGCGCGTGAACGGGCCGCGTTGACCTGGCCGTTCAGCCGGGCGAGGCCTTCACGGCGGTCGGCGATGGCGCGCGCCACGTCCTTGAGGCGCCGTTCCTCGACGGCCAGCTCGCGCTCGAGTTCGGCGCGGTGCGCGACCGTGTCCTCGAGGGCCCGTTCCGCCGCCTCCAGCGCTGCTTCCAGCTCGGCCTCCTGCTCGCGGATGCGGGCGGCCTCGCGTTCCATGTCCTCCGGGTCACGGCCCCGTCGTTCCTCCGGGGGCTGTGCGGTGGCGCTCTTGACCCTGGCGTCGGCGAGGGAGACGGTGCCCCGCACCCGTTCGGCGAGTTGGGAGAGCTCGTACCAGCTCTGCTGGGCGCGCTGCAGCCGTGGCGCCAACCGCCGTACCTCGTCCTCGAGGTCCGCCTCGCGGGTCAGCGCCGCCTTGAGCTCCGCCTCCGCGGCCTCCTTGCGCTGTTTGAGCGCGGCCTCGTCGGCGATCTCGGTGCGCAGCGCTTCCCGCATCCGTACAAGGTCGTCCGCGAGCAGCCTGAGCCGGGCGTCGCGCAGGTCGGCCTGGATGACCGCGGCCCGTCTGGCCACCGCGGCCTGCCGCCCGAGCGGCTTGAGCTGGCGGCGCAGTTCGTCGGTGAGGTCCTGCACGCGGGCGAGGTTGGCCTGCATCGCGTCCAGTTTCCGCAGCGCCTTCTCCTTGCGCTTGCGGTGCTTGAGGACGCCGGCGGCCTCCTCGATGAAGGCCCGGCGGCCCATCGGGTCGGCGTGCAGCACGGAGTCGAGCTGGCCCTGCCCGACGATGACGTGCATCTCCCGGCCGATACCGGAGTCGGAGAGGAGCTCCTGGATGTCGAGGAGGCGGCAGGTGTCGCCGTTGATCTGGTACTCGCTGCCGCCGTTGCGGAACATGATCCGCGTGATGGTGACTTCGGCGTAGTCGATGGGGAGGGCGCCGTCGGAGTTGTCGATGGTCAGGGAGACCTCGGCTCGGCCGAGCGGCGGCCGGCCGGTCGTCCCGGCGAAGATGACGTCCTCCATCTTCCCGCCGCGCAGGGACTTGGCGCCCTGTTCGCCCATGACCCAGGACAGCGCGTCCACCACGTTGGACTTGCCGGACCCGTTGGGTCCGACGACGCAGGTGATGCCCGGCTCGAACCGCAGGGTCGTGGCCGAGGCGAACGACTTGAAACCGCGCAGGGTCATGGCCTTGAGGTGCACGCCGCCGGACTCTACCTTTCCCTCGCGGTTTCACCCATGAAGGTGCAGGGCACATCAGAGGTTGAAGGAAGTACTTCGGGGAAACGGGGAGCCACGGAGGCAAAGGGCGGGCCAAGGGCCGCTTCTGGGGTCGGCAGCCAAAGAAAGAAGGGACGCCGAGGCGTCCCTTGCATATCTTGCTGCGCGATGACTCCGGCGGTTACCGAGCTCAGGTGAGCGCGGGCTCCGCCTGGGGTACGTCGATGTCGATGCCGTCAAGCAGCGACTCTCCGGGGTGCTGAGCGACGGCAGCATTGAGCGCGTCGTTCTCGGACTGAATCCGTACGAGCTCGGATTCAAGATCCTGGACGCGCTGCTGAAGCCGTCGCATCTCGGCGAGGAGTCGCGGGTCGGAACCGCCGACGTAACCGAGAAGCGCCTTTGCCATGATGGATGGTCCTCCACACTGAGTGACCGACCGATGCGGTGTGGGTCGTGAGGGATTCGCACCCGCGGTGCTCGGCAGCTACGTGTACTGCTTGCGGTGCTGCGGTTCTTACTGCCAAACAGCTGAGGTGCGCGGGGCTTCCAGAGTCTCACCAAAAAGTTTGACGGTCAACACGATCACACCCCGTATCGACGGGCAGCCCGGGGGCATACGGCCGCTGAACGCTGCGGCGGTGCCTGACCTGCGGGGCCCTGGGGGCGTGACGATCATCTTTCCTCGCGCAGCCTGGCATGACAAGCCTCTTCTTGGCAACCACCAGGTCGTTTCTGCCGCCGGCCAGTGCTCGGGTCACCCCTGGAGGAGCCCCCGGGCGGGCGCTCGACGCGGGCTCGTCAGCGGATGGCGAAGTCCGGATATCCGCCCCGGGGCGTGTCCCAGATCTCAGTGACTCCGTCGACGTGGCCGGGTGTGTCGTCGGAGCGAAGCCACTCCAGCAAACGGTGGCAATTCTCACGTGGCCCCTCGGCCACCACCTGCACCCTGCCGTCGTCAAGATTGAGGGCGAAGCCGGTGAGGCCCCCGATCTCCAGAGCGTTTGCCCTGGTGAACCAGCGGAAGCCCACTCCCTGTACTCGGCCGCGCACCCAGGCGGTCAGCCGTGCGGTGTCGTTCATGGCTGCACCGTAACCGGCCGGTTGCTTTTGCATCACATCGCCCCCGGCCCGAATGGCGTACAGTCCGGACGAATCCGCCTCACTCGTACGGGTGAGTCCGTTGACGTCTACGTCGCGCACCAGGAAGGCACAGCAGATGGGTCGCCATCGACGCTCAGCCCCCGCGCCCGCCGCAACCGACCACGCGGCAGGCCCGGCAGGCAGGCACCATGGCGGTGCCGGCCGGAAGAAGCGGGCAGGTCTGCCCGTACGCACCGGCCTGCTCGGGGCCTCTACCGCCATAGCCGTCGGCGCCGTGCTCGTCACCAGCGGCGTCCTGCCGGGCGGCGACGACAAGCACACGGTGGGCAGCAGTTCCGACGTCCGCACCGAGATGCGCTCCGAAGTGCCGTCGCGGCTGCAGGCACAGGGCGACGCCGACGCCGAGCCGACAGCGTCCGCCTCCCCCAGCCGGACGCCCGAGCGTTCGCAGGCTCCGTCGAAGTCCTCGACGTCGCCCTCGCACAAGGCCTCGAAGACCACCGAGCCGTCGAGGAAGAGCGAGTCCCCGAAGAAGAGCGCGTCGGCGAAGCCGTCGAAGTCGCCGTCCCAGGAGACGTCGAAGACCCCCGAGGCGAGCAAGAAGACCTCGACGCCGACCCGCGAGGCGAGCCGCACCCCCGAGCGCACCGTCGCGCCGCCGAAGCCGGCCGAGCCGTCGAAGACCCCCTCGCCGTCGAAGCCCGCGGCACCCGACACATCGTCGGCCGCCGCCGCGGAGGCCGACGTGATCGACCTGGTCAACCAGGAGCGCTCGAGGGTCGGCTGCAGCCCGCTTAAGGCGAGCGGCGAGCTGGCCGACCTGGCCCGCGCCCACAGCAAGGACATGGCCGCGCGCAACTTCTTCGACCACACCAACCCCGACGGTGAGACGCCGTGGGACCGTGCGGAGAAGGCCGGTGTCAGCGGTCTCGGGGCCGAGAACATCGCACGTGGCCAGAGCGATGCCGAAGCCGTGATGAAGGCCTGGATGAGCAGCGAGGGACACCGCGCGAACATCCGCAACTGCGACTTCAACACGCTGGGCGTCGGCGCCCACATGGCCGACGGCGGCCCCTGGTGGACGCAGAACTTCGGCTATTGAGATTTCCGCAGGTCAGTGACCTGTCAGCTTGCCTTTGTTGCCGGCCGCGCACAAGCGCGGCCGGCCGACTACCGGCCCCGCGCCGGGCCGTCTCTCGCCCATGGCGCTCCGCCCAGAGCCGCTGCACCGACCTCAGTCGTCGTCGACCCCGCTCCCCCACCGCCTCCAGAGCGAGTGCTGCCATTCACCAGCATCTGGAGCGGGCCGGGACACCGATGGCACCGGCCCAGGTCCTGTCTCGATGAGGTGGAGCAGGGTCCAAGCGACGCCGTAGCAGTCGTCCGGCCCGAAGCACTTGGCCAGCGCCTCTGCCTCTTCCGCCGTGACCGGGCGAGAGATCGCCTCAAGCTGCCGGACTCGCTTGTCGATCTCCTCTTCGCTCGCGTCCCAGTCGGGGAGAGGGCCGTCAGCAATGAACGACTGGACTTCTGGTCTCATGGTCGAAGGATCGGCTGCTGTCGCTGTACCAGGCAACCCGCCTTGTGTCACACCGCCGCCGACGGCGGCTCTCGTGCCCGTCGCGTGCCCGACTCCACCGACCTTGCGCGCCATTCCGCCCGGTCGGCATCATGATCACATGAGCAGCAAAGTCAACTTCGATGAGATGCTCGGCCGCTTCTCGGACCACTGGTCGCCGAAGGTCGTCGGACGGCTGAACGACTACGAGATGAAGCTGGTCAAGATCCAAGGTGAGTTCGTGTGGCACAGCCACGACGATACGGACGAGGTATTCATCGTCCTTGACGGCGAACTCACCATTCAGCTGCGGGACCGTGACGTCGTGCTCGAGGCGCATGAGATGTTCACCGTTCCACGCGGTGTCGAACACTGCCCGAAGGCTGATCAAGAGGTCAGCGCCCTCCTCATCGAGCCATGCGGTGTGATCAACACCGGCGAAGCCGGAGGCTCCCTCACGGCCACGTACGAATCATTGATCGACTGAGCAACTGGGCCGTCCCTGGGCCGTGCCAGGTCGCTCAACGATCACGGACGACGGCAGCGGCCAACAGCTGACCCGCCGGGTCGAAGTGTTGGCCGTTGTCGCATAGGGCCCCTGACACCCGAGGTGTCACGGGCCCTTTCGCATGCGCCGCGCGGTGTTCAGGCAGCGACGGCCACCCGGCCTGCGGTGAGCGCGCGGGCGGTTTCAGTCACCCGGCGGCCGAGGTGCTCCGCGGTGGCGATGTCCGCCTTGTGCACGCCCTCGGGGCCTTCGTCGGAGTTGGTCTGTGCGGCGGCGCCGGAGAAGAAGCCGAGGCGGTTGAGGTCGTTCTCGGATCCTGCGGTGCTGTTCCAGCCGGGAGCCAGGCCGAGCGGCACCCAGATCATGGCGTGCTGGGAGGCCAGGGTCTGGAAGAACTGCAGGGTGTGGAGCTTGTCGCCGCTCTTGGAGCCTGAGTTGGTGAAGCCGGCGGCGAGCTTGTCGTGCCAGGCCCTGGTGAACCAGCGCTTCGAGGTTTCCTCCGCGAACTGGTGGAAGGCGCCGGACGCGGTGCCCATGTAGGTGGGCGAGCCGAAGATGATCGCGTCGGAGCCGTCGAGCAGCTCCCATTCGGCGTCGCCCATCGCGTCGACCTTGATCAGATGCACGGTGGCGCCGGTGTCGGCGGCGCCGGCCCGGACGGCCTCGGCAAGGACGGCGGTGTGGCCGTACCCGGAGTGGTAGGCGATCGAGACAACAGGCGTCGTGGTCATTTGTGGGACTCCTCGTCGAAAGGTGCCGGTCGGCTTCAATAACCAAAGGAAAGCACTAACTTTTGGTTAGCGCAACCCAGTGGTTGGCGCCACCTCGCAGTAGGGTGGGGGCATGGACAACGGCCTCGCGTTCGACGTGTTCTCCCGGCAGTGCCCTTCGCGCGCCACGCTGGAGCATGTGACGGGCCGGTGGGGCAGCCTCACCGTCACAGCGCTGTACGAGGAGAGCCTGCGCTTCAACCAACTGCGCCGCAGGGTCGACGGCGTGAGCGAGAAGATGCTGTCCCAGACGCTGCACGCACTGGAGCGGGACGGGCTGGTGCACCGAGAGGCACAGCCGACGAACCCGCCGCGCGTGGACTACGAACTCACCCCACTGGGACGCACGGTCGCCGAGCAACTGCTGGCCCTCATCCACCTCGTGGAGGGGCGCATGCCCGAGGTCTTGGCGGCTCGTGAGCGGCACGACGCCGAGCGCGAGGGCGCCGCACCGTAGCGGCGCGAGCGCAAGGGCCCCATGCCATGCCCGCGGCTGGCGGGTCAGGAAACGGTGCGCGGCACCCGCTGGCAGCGCGGGCAGAAATAGCTGGACCGGTTCATCCAGGGGCGACGGCGTATCGGGGTGCCGCAGCGCCGGCACGGCTCGCCCTCACGCCCGTACGCGTCCAGGGAACGGTCGAAGTAACCGGACTCACCGTTGACGTTCACGTACAGACTGTCGAACGTGGTGCCGCCGACGGCGAGGGCTGCCGTCATCACCTCCCGCACATGCAGCAGCAGCTCCACCGAGCGGGGCCGGGTCAGCGTCGCCGTGGGCCGCTCGTAGTGCAGCCTCGCCCGCCACAGGGCCTCGTCGGCGTAGATGTTGCCGACACCGCTGATCAGCGACTGGTCGAGCAGGGCGCGCTTGACGGTGGTTCGGCGGGCCCGCATCGCGGTGTGGAAGGCGGTGTCGTCGAAGAGGGGGTCGAGCGGGTCGCGGGCGATGTGCGCGATGACGTCGGGCAGGCCTTCCGGCGAGTTCTCGTGCAGGGACAGACCGCCGAAGGTGCGCTGGTCGACAAAGCGCAGCTCGGTGCCGAGCTCGTCCGCGAATCGGATGCGGATGCGCAGGTGCTTCTCGTCCTCCGCCTCCTGCGGCTGCACCAGCAGCTGGCCGCTCATCCCGAGATGGCCGAGGACCGACGTGTCCGTGTCCACGAGGGGCAGCCACAGGTACTTGCCACGCCGGCAGGCGTCCCCGACGGTCCGGCCCTTCAGTCGCGCGGCGAAATCCTCACCGCCGGCCAGGTGCCTGCGGACCGCGCGGGGGTGGAGCACCTGGACCTCGGCGATCGTTCGCCCGCTGACCCAGTTCTGCAGGCCACGGCGTACGACTTCGACCTCGGGCAGCTCGGGCACAGGTCTCCTCGGGGAACTCGCACGATGACGTCACGCAGCGTACAGCCCGGCAGTGCGGGAGCGCCGGGAAGCCGTGAGGCCCCTCGCCACCGGGTGCTTTCCAGGGGCGAGGGGCCTCACGCGAATCAGCGGACAGCCGGCAAACCGCAGGACTCAGGCCGAAGCCCGGTCCGCGGGTGCCGAGTCGGAAGAGGTGTCGGCGTCCCCTTCCCCGGCGGCGACTTCCCCGGCGGCGACTTCCCCGGCGGCGACTTCCCCGGTGGCGACTTCCCCGGTGACCAACCCGCTCTCGGCGGCAGCCTTGGCCGCCGCCACGCGCTCGTCCGCGGCGGCTCGGATCTCCCGCCACGCGGACTCCGCCGCCTGCTGCTCCGCTTCCTTCTTGCTGCGGCCGGTGCCGGTGCCGTACGAGACACCACCGACGCGGGCGGCAGCAGTGAAGACCTTCTCGTGGTCCGGGCCGGTCTCGGTGACCAGGTACTCGGGCACTCCGAGGCCCTCGGCCGCGGTGAGCTCCTGGAGGCTGGTCTTCCAGTCCAGGCCGGCGCCGAGGTTCGAGGACTTCTCGATCAGCGGGTCGAAGAGCCGGTGCACCAGCTCGGACGCCGCCTCGAGGCCCTGGTCGAGATAGACCGCACCGATCACCGCTTCGAGGGTGTCGGCAAGGATGGATGCCTTGTCCCGGCCGCCCGTGCCCTCTTCGCCGCGGCCGAGCCGGATGAAGGAGCCGAGTTCCAGGCCACGTCCGACCTCCGCCAGCGCACGCGAATTGACCACCGCGGCCCGCAACTTGGCCAGCTGGCCTTCGGGCAGGTCGGGGTGGGTGCGGTACAGCGTGTCGGTGACCACCAGCCCGAGCACGGAGTCCCCGAGGAACTCCAGCCGCTCGTTGGTGGGCAGACCGCCGTTCTCGTACGCGTAGGAACGGTGCGTCAGCGCACGCACCAGAAGGGCGGACTCGAGTCGATACCCGAGCCGCCCTTCCAGAAGCGTGTGGGACGAGGCATTGTCCGTCTTGTTGGACTCAGACATTGCGCCTCTCACCAGCCGCTCAGACCTCGAGGACCTGGCGCTTGTTGTAGGTGCCGCAGCTCGGGCACGCGATGTGCTGCTGCTTCGGCTCCTGGCAACGCTCACACGAAACCAGGGTGGGGACCGCAGCCTTCCACTGCGACCGGCGGTGGCGCGTGTTGCTGCGCGACATCTTCCGCTTCGGAACAGCCACGGCTACTTCTCCTGCTTCTCGTCGACGCCCGCTTCGGCGCCGCCCATGTTGTCCTTCTCGCCGTCCTGAACGGTCTCGGCGAGTCCCTGCAGTGCCGCCCAACGGATGTCGACGGCGTCATGGTGGTGGTCCGGGTTCTCGTCCAGCCTGATCCCGCAGTCGGGGCACAGGCCGGCACAGGTCTCCCGGCACACCGGCTGCATCGGCAGTGCGAGCACCACCGCATCACGCAGCACGGGCTCGAGGTCGAACATGCCGTCCTCGAGAAAGAGCCTGTCCTCGTCCTCTTCGTCTTCGACGGGCTCCGCAGCACGACTGCGGCCCCGGTCGTCGCCTTCGGGGTACGTGAACATCTCCTGGAAGTCCGCGGCGACCTCTTGGTGCAGCGGCTCCAGACACCTTACGCACTCCCCCTCGGCGCTCGCACGGGCGGTGCCTGTGACAAGCACCCCTTCCATGACGGACTCGAGGCGGAGGTCCAGCTCCACCGGCGCGCCCTCCGGCACTCCGATGACATCGGCGATGCCGAAGTCCCTCGGTGCGTCCACCGTGCGAGAAAGCCGCTGCAGCGCACCGGGCCGCCGTCCCAGCTCGTGTGTGTCGAACACGAGGGGATTGCGATGGTCGAGGCGCGTGCTCAGGGGTCTTCCTGCTTTCGGTTCGTGGGGAGGGGCCGTCCCGATTCGCGGAGCGAAGCGGACAGCCGGGATCGCGGAACTACGCGCGACCGAAGAGCCAGGATACTGGAACGTCCGCCATAGACCCAATCCGGTCCGCTCAGCGCCCCTGCTCGTACCGGCCCAGCTGCTCGAGGTCGATCATGCCGGTGTCGAAAAGGCTGGTCTCGTCCAGCGCGGTGCCCTGCTGGGGCTGGGGCTGGTACTCGGGCTGCGGCTGCTGGTAGGCGTACGGGTCCTGCTGCGCGTACTGCTGGTCGTAGCCCTGCTGCCGCGGGTAGCCGGCGTAGGGGTCGGGCTGCTGGTAGCCCGCGTACGCCTCCTGCGGCGCGTACGTGTACGGGTCCGGCTGGGGCGGGATCTGCGGCTCCGGCTGCGGCGGACGGTAGCCGTAGGCGTCCGGCTCTGCGCGCTTTGGGGCGGGGTCGGCGAGCTCCGCGAGACCGGCCAGGTAGTCGGCGTCGCTGGTGTGCTGGTGGCCGCCGGCGGCGTCCTGGGCGGCCATGTGCGCGCCGAGGTCGTCCGAGGCGATGCGGCCGTGGAGCTTCTGCCGCCCGCGGCCGACCGCTTCGAGCGTCTTGGAGAGCACTGCCTCGAAGGCACCCAGCTTGGCGTCGACGTACTGGTCCGCCCGCTGGATGAGCGTCTGCGGGTCGTTGCTGTGCTCGGGGGCGTCCTCGTCGGCGAAGCCCTGCTCGTCGAGGCCGGGGCCTCGGCCCAGCAGCTTCTCGCGGCCCCGGTCGACCGAGCCGATGGTCTTGTTGAGGACGACCTCGAAGTTGGCGAGCTTGGAGTCGACGTACTCGTCGGCCTCCGCGCGGATCTCCTCGGCCTCCCGGCGGGCCTCGGCGAGGATGCGATCGGCCTCGTCCTGCGACTGGCGGGCGACCTGGGTGTCGGAGATCAGAGAGCCGCGCTCGGCGTGGGCGGACTCGATGATCCGCTCGGCCTCCCGGCGGGCCTGCTCGACCATCTGCTCGCGGCCGCCGATGAGCTCCTGCGCCTGGGCCAGGGAGCCGGGCAGGGCGTCGCGCACCTCTTCGAGCATGGCGAGCAGCTCGGCGCGGTTGACCACGCAGGACGCCGACATGGGCATGGAGCGGGCGTTCCCGACCGCTTCGACGATCTCGTCGAGCTTCTTCTGCACGTCCACCGTGGTTCGCCACTCTCTACTGCGGATTGTCAGACGGACGGGGACGACTGTACGGGCAGTCCGTGCCCACCCGACACCGGGTGACGCGATGTCAGGTCAGGCCTTTTCCGCGAGCCGCTGGACGAGTGCGCGGTGGACGGCGTCGGGCAGCAGGTGGGACACGTCGCCGCCCCATGCGGCGACTTCCTTGACCAGGCTGGAGGAGAGGAAGCTGTAGGTCGGGTTGGTCGGGACGAAGAGGGTCTCCACGCCCGAGAGACCGTTGTTCATCTGGGCCATCTGCAGCTCGTAGTCGAAGTCGCTGACGGCGCGCAGTCCCTTGACGATCGCGGGGATGTCGCGCTCCTTGCAGAAGTCGACGAGGAGCCCGTGGTGCGACTCGACCACGACGTTCCCGTATTCGCGGGTCACGTCACGGATGAGCTCCATCCGCTCGTCGACGGTGAACAGTCCCTGCTTGGACTGATTGATCATCACCGCGACGTGTACGACGTCGTACAGCTTGGAGGCGCGGGCGATGATGTCGAGGTGTCCATTGGTGATGGGGTCGAACGACCCCGGACAGACTGCTCGGCGCAACTGAAGTCCCTCGCTCTCCGGTCCGGTCATGGTGCGTCTTCGCACGTAGAGGCGGCGCGACCGTACCAAAGCGTCCCCTCGCCGTAGCGACGGGCCCGCAGTGGGACGAAGCCCTGGGGCCACTTGAATTCCCCGCCTCTGGTGCTGCGCTCCACGGTGACGAGCGCATCGGCGGCGAGCCAGCCCTGGCGGCGGAGTGTGAGCAGAATCTCGCCAAGATCGTCGTCGGTGACGTCGTACGGCGGATCGAGGAAGACGACGTCGTAAGGGGCGGCCGGAGCCGGTCCGGTGACGATCTGTTCCGCTCTGCCGGTCCGGACCTCCGCGCCCGGCAGACCGAGCGCGCGCACGTTCTCCCGGACGACCCGGGCGGCGCGGGCGTCCGCCTCGACCAGCAGGGCGTGGGCGGCCCCGCGCGACAGCGCCTCCAGGCCGACGGCACCCGATCCGGCGTACAGGTCGGCGATGCGGATGCCCGCGAGCGCGCCCAGCTGGGACTCCCAGCTGGAGAACAGCCCTTCCCGGGCACGGTCGGAGGTGGGGCGGGTGCCGGTGCCTGGCGGTACGGCGAGACGGCGTCCGCCGGCCGCACCGGCGATCACGCGGGTCATGAAGGGCCTCTCTCTGCGGGCTGACGTCCCCCAGTCTCTCAGCCCTTGTCGAGGTACTGCTCGCGCTCCTTGTCCAGCAGGGCGTCCAGCGCGGTGCGCAGCTCGGGCAGGCCCGCCAGCTCCGGGTCCGCCCCGACGATCGCGACCGCTTCTTCGCGCGCGGCCGCGATGACCTCCTCGTCCTCGATGACGGCGAGCATCCGCAGCGACGTGCGCACCCCGGACTGGGCCTGGCCCAGCACATCGCCCTCACGGCGCTGCTCGAGGTCGATGCGGGAGAGCTCGAAGCCGTCGAGCGTCGAGGCGACGGCGGCCAGGCGCTGACGGGCCGGGCTCGCCTCCGGCATCTCGGTGACCAGCAGGCACAGGCCCGGCGCCGAGCCACGGCCGACCCGGCCGCGCAGCTGATGGAGCTGCGAGACGCCGAAGCGGTCCGCGTCCATGATCACCATGGCGGTGGCGTTCGGCACGTTCACCCCGACCTCGATGACCGTGGTGGCGACCAGGACGTCCACGTCGCCGCGGGCGAAACGGCGCATCACGTCGTCCTTGTCGTCGGGCTGCATCCGCCCGTGGAGGACCTCCACCCGCAGACCGCTCAGCGGGCCCTTGGCCAGCTGGTCGGCGACATCGAGGACGGCGAGCGGCGGGCGTTTCTCGGCCTCGTCCTCCGCCGACTTCTTCTTCGGCTTCTCGTCCTCCGCGTCACCGATGCGAGGGCAGACGACATAGCCCTGGTGGCCGTTGTCCACCTCTTCGCGCACCCGCTCCCAGGCGCGGGCCAGGAAGTGCGGCTTGTCGGCGGCCGGCACCACGTGGCTGGCGATGGGCGAGCGGCCGGCCGGCAGCTGGTCCAGTACGGACGTCTCCAGGTCGCCGAAGACGGTCATCGCGACCGTACGGGGAATGGGGGTGGCGGTCATGACCAGCAGGTGCGGGGACCTTCTTTCCCCCTGGGAGTGCGCCTTCGACCGAAGGGCGTCGCGCTGCTCCACGCCGAAGCGGTGCTGTTCGTCGACGACGACCAGGCCGAGGTCGTGGAACTGCACCTTGTCCTCGATCAGCGCGTGCGTGCCGATGACGATCCCGGCCTCGCCGGTCACCAGGTCGAGCAGTGCCTGCCGTCGGGCGGCCGCCCCCATGGAACCGGTGAGCAGCACGACCTTGGTGCCCTGGTCCGAGCCCCCCAGCATCCCGCCTTCCGCGAGGTCGCCCATCATCTCCGTGATCGAGCGGTGGTGCTGCTGGGCGAGAACCTCGGTGGGGGCGAGCATCGCGGCCTGGCCGCCCGCGTCGACGACGGCGAGCATCGCCCGCAGCGCGACCATCGTCTTGCCCGAGCCGACCTCGCCCTGCAGGAGGCGGTGCATCGGGTGCTCGGTCGCCAGGTCGTCGAAGATCTCCTTGCTCACCGACTGCTGGCCGTCGGTGAGCGTGAAGGGCAGCCTGGCGTCGAACGCGTCGAGAAGTCCGCCCGCGAGGGGGCGGCGGGCCACCGCGGGCAGCTGGGTGTCCGCGAACCGCCGGCGGGCGAGGGCCACCTGGAGGACGAACGCCTCGTCCCACTTGAGCCGCTCCCTGGCCTCGGCGATGTCTGCCTTGGTACGCGGCCGGTGGATCTTGCGCAGGGCGTCCGGCAGGGTCGCCATGCCGCGGCCCTCGCGCAGCGCCGGGGGCAGCGGGTCGACGACGTCCACGGCCCGGTCCAGCACCGCGTCGATCGCCTTGGAGATCTTCCAGGACTCCAGCTGCTTGCAGGCGGGATAGATCGGGATGAGCTGATTGGCGAAGGCGTCCACCGCGTCGGCGGCGCTCGCGCCGCCGCTGAGCGGCTCGTACGCCGGGTGCGAGAGCTGCAGTTTGCGGTTGAACACCGACACCTTGCCGGCGAACATCGCGCGGGTGCCGGGCAGCAGGTCCTTGTGCGGCTTGTGGACGCCCTTTCCGAAGAAGACCAGCTGGAGGCGGCCGCTGCCGTCGGTGATCGTCACCTCCAGGCGCCTCCCGCGGCCCTGGTTGAACGTGAGGATCCGCGCGTCGGCGACCTGGGCCACCACCGTGACGTGCTCGTCCAGGGGCAGCTCGGACAGGGCGGTCAGCTCCCCGCGCTCCGCGTACCGCCGTGGATAGTGGTGCAGCAGGTCGCCGAGGGTGTGCAGGTCGAGATGCTCGGCCATCACCTTGGCGGTGGCGGCACCGAGCGTCTTCTTGAGGGGTTCGTCGAGCGCGGACACGCGATCCATTGCACACCACGGCACCGACAGCCGTCGCGCACCTGTTGATAACTCCTGGTCAAGGCGGCGCCGTGAGCCATACGATGACCGCTCTTCCACCTCATCGCGATCACCGTCGTACGGGATCGCCTGACCCCGCGCCGTCGCCCGACCCCCCACCGGCGCAGCGACGATGACATCTGAGACGACTCCGGCCACCGGTACGACGACACCGCACACCTTCCAGGTCGATCTCCGTGGCCTGGTGGACCTGCTGTCCCACCACCTCTACTCCAGCCCCAAGGTCTATCTGCGCGAGCTCCTGCAGAACGCGGTGGACGCGATCACCGCCCGGCGGGCCGAACAGCCCGACGCGCCCGCGCGGGTGCGGCTGTACACCGAGGACGGCGGCCTGCGCATCGAGGACTCGGGCATCGGCCTGACCGAGACCGATGTGCACAGCCTGCTCGCGACCATCGGCCGAAGCTCCAAGCGGGAGGGTCTCGAGTCCGCCCGGGCCGAGTTCCTCGGGCAGTTCGGCATCGGTCTGCTCGCCTGTTTTGTCGTCGCGGCCGAGATCCGTGTGGTGAGCCGCAGCGCACGTACGCCCGACGCGCCGCCCGTCCAGTGGTCGGCCCGCGACGACGGTTCGTACACCGTGCGCACTCTGCCCGACAGCGCCCGGCCGGAGCCCGGCACGACCGTGTACCTGACGGCCCGCCCCGGCAGTGGCGACTGGCTCACGGAGCAGCGGGTGATCGCCCTGGCACGCGACTTCGGATCGCTGCTTCCGTACGACGTCAGGGTCGGCGAGACGGCCGTCGGCGACCTGCCCGCGCCCTGGGACCGTACGTATCCGGGCCCGGCGGCGCGGCGCGTGGCCCTCGCCCGTCACTGCCACGACCTGTTCGGCTTCACCCCGCTCGACTCCGTCGACCTCGACCTTCCGGTCGCCGGTGTGCGCGGCGTCGCCTACGTGCTGCCGTCCTCGGTCAGCCCGGCGCAGCGCTCGGGGCACCGCGTGCACCTGAAGGGCATGCTGCTCACCGACCGTGCCGACGAACTCCTCCCCGACTGGGCCTTCTTCGTGCGGTGCGTCATCGACACCGACAGTCTGCGGCCCACCGCCTCGCGCGAGTCGCTGTACGCGGACGAGACGCTCGCCGCCGTGCGCGAAGCCCTCGGCGACCGCATCCGGGAGTGGCTGACAGGGCTGGCGGCAGGCGACCCCGAGCGACTGGAGCAGTTCCTCTCCGTCCACCACCTGGGTGTGAAGTCACTGGCCAGACATGACACGGAGATGCTGCGCACGATGCTGCCGTGGCTGCCGTTCGAGACCACGGACGGCAGGCTGAGCCTCGAGGAGTTCGCCCAGCGCCACCCGGTGGTGCACTTCGCGCGGACCGTCGAGGAGTACCGGCAGGTCGCACCGATCGCGTCCGCCCAGGGCATCGGGCTGATCAACGGCGGCTACACGTACGACACCGAACTCGTCGAACGCCTGCCGCACGTACGGCCCGGCACGGTGGTCGCCGAGCTCGACGCGGACACGGTCACCGCCCACCTCGACGCCGTCGACCCCGCCGAGGAGCTCGCACTCGCCGGCTTCCTGGCCGCCGCGCGCGCCAAACTCGACCCGCTCGGCTGCGACGTGGCGCTGCGCGCCTTCCATCCGCTGACCGTGCCCGCCCTCCACCTCGACGACCGGGCCGCCCGCCACGAGCAGGCCCGCGCGGACGAGGAGGCACAGGCGGACGACCTGTGGGCGGGCATCCTCGGATCGCTGCGGGGCAGCGCGCCGCGCGCCCGGCTCGTGCTGAACCACCTCAATCCTTTGATCCGCAGGATCAGTTCACTCGACGGGGAGCTGGCCGGCACCGCCACGGAGGCGCTGTACGGGCAGGCGCTGCTGATGGCGCAGCGTCCGCTGCGGCCCGCCGATTCCGCGCTCCTCAACCGCGCGTTCATGGGCCTGCTGGAGTGGGCCACCCACGACCAGGAGAACGGCCGATGAGCCTCGCGACTCCCCCTGACGCCGACGCGCTGCGCCGGGCGCTGAACGACAACGACGCGGAGCCGGAAGGGCCCGCGCGCAACGCACGCGCGGAGCGGCTGTTCGCGGAGATCGAGCAGCTCGGCGACACCGCACTGGTCATCGACGGCCTCGGCCATCTGATGCAGGTCTACAACTACAGCTCCGAGGCGGACAAGATGTTCGTCCCCTTCGCCCGGCTGCTGCGGACGTGGGACGAGCGGCCCGAGGACTTCGACGGGCAGCAGGCGCATTCGCTGTTCTGGATGTTCAAGTGGGTCTCCAGCGGGATGATCGACCAGCCGCACATCCCGCTCGCGTCCATCGAGAAGTGGCAGGCGGAGATGGAGCACCGCTACCGGCTCGCCGGCCACTCCGAGCGGGCCGTGCGCCAGGGCGAGATGCGGATCGCCCGGCACCTCGGCGACACGGAACGGGCCCAGCGGGCGTACGACGCCTGGCAGGCCGCCGACCGTGACGACAAGAGCGACTGCCACGCCTGCGAGTTGCGTGCCCAGGGCTCGTGGCAGGCCCACCGGGGCGACGAGGAAGAGGCGCTCACGACCTGGCGGCCGGTCCTGGACGGCGAGTTCAGCTGCGCACACGAGCCGCACGCGGTGCTCGCCGCATCGCTGCTGCCCCTGCTGCGGCTGGGGCGCACCGAGGAGGCCCGCGCGCACCACCTGCGCGGCTACCGGCTGGTCCGGTCGAAGGAGAGCATGCGCAGCGCGGTCGCGCAGCATGTCGAGTTCTGCGCACTGACGGGCAACGAGGCACGGGGCCTGGAGATACTCGCCGAACGGCCTTCGTACTTCACCGACACCGGCGAGCCCAGCAGCCTGCTCGGCTATCTGCAGGTCACCGCGCTGCTCACCGACCGGCTGACCGCCCTCGGCCACGGCGAGCAGAGCCTGCCCGGGCCCGGGGGCCGCACCTGGACCGCCCGTGAACTCGCCGCTCACGCCCGTACGGAGGCGCTCGCCATCGCCGCGCGCTTCGACACGCGCAACGGCAACTCGCATGTGAGCGAGCAGTGCGTCGAGCGCATGGACCGCGCGCCGCTGGTGGACCGGCTGCCGCTGGGCGTGCGGACCGTACGGCCGGTGGCCGCGCAGCGCGAGGTGACGGCAGCGGCGCCCTCGGCGGAGAGCGCGGCCGATGCCGGCCTGTCCGGGCTGCTGGCCGAGGCACGCCGGCTCTCCGACGCCCAGCACCCGGACGCGACGGCCGCATGGGCCGCCGCCACCCGGGCGGCCGGGCAGGAGGGCGTCGAACTCGGCGTCCTCGACCGGGCGGAGATCGAAGAGCACCGGGGCGTGGATCCCAGCATCCCGCCGGCCGAGGCGTTCGAGCTCTTCATGTCCGCGGCCGGCCTGTACGAGGCGGCCGGCGAGCCGGGGCGCGCCGCGTCCGCGCTCGCCAGGGCGGCGTACTGCATCGGGCTCGACGGCCGCCTCGACGAGGCGCTGGCCGCCGTGCAGGAGCCCTGCGACCGGTCCCTGGCCCTGTACGCCGAGGGCAGGGCGACCGCACGGCAGACCGGCAGGGCGCTGCTGTGCCGCGTGCGGATCCTCAACGACCTCATCCGGGGCATGCAGGTCAGGGAGGCCGTGGAAGCGGCGGCAACGTCCCTGGAGGAGGCGGTGCAGGCCCTCCTCGCCTTCGCGGAGCCGGAACGGGCGGAGCCCGGGGTCGGCGTCGTGATCAGCGAGGCGCTGGGCTACCTGGGCGACATCACCGCCTTCCGCGGCGACGCGGCGGGGGCGGCGGACCTGTACGCCCGGGCCGCCGACACCTGCATCGAGGCGGGCCGGCCCTGGTACGCGGTGGAGCCCGAGACGCAGCTGGCAGGGGTCAGCCGGCACCTCGGCGACCTGGAGACGGCCGAACGCGCCTCCCGCGCCGCCCTGGAGCACGCGGCGCACTTCCCCGGAGCCTCCGGGCGCTGTCGCCTGCACCTGCAGCTCGTGGAGACGCTCGCCGACGCCGGCAAGTTCGACGAGGCCGCCGAGCACGCCCTGGAGGCGGCGCACTGGGCCGACGAGGCGGGCGAGACCACGGGCAACGGGGCGTACGCCCGGCACCGGCTCGGCGGCTTCCTGCTGCAGCTCGGGCGGGTGGACGAGGCCGCTGCGGTCCTGGAGTCGGTGCTGCCCGACCTGACGGCGGAGGACCACGGCGACGGCATGATCGTGCAGACGCTGTGGTGGCTGGGCGACTGCTGCACGGCGCTGGACGAGCCGCGCGAGGCGGCGGAGCACTGGCTGAAGGCCGCGGACATCGCGCGCGGCTGGCCGGAGCAGCGCGACCACGCGATGCTCGCGAACCTCGCGGGCCAGGCGTTGTTCCGCGCCCGGCTCAACCCCGAGGCGGAGCTGGCCTATCGGCGCGCCGGCGACCTGTGGCGCGACCTCGGCGATGTGCACGCGCTCGTGCGGACGCTGCGGGTACGGGCGTGGATCGCCGTACGCGACGGGCAGGCGGGCCTGCAGGCGGCGCGGGACCTGATGACCGCGGCGGCGGCGGAGTGCGAGTCGGCGCAGGCCGCCTGCGAGGACGCCGACGCCGCGGCCCGGCTGCGAGCCGAACTGGCGGACACCTACCGCCAGACCGGTGACCTGATCGCGAGCTCCTGCGACGGCGAACCCGGCGACGACGACGCGGACGGTTCGGCCAGGGCGGCGTACGAGGAGGCGGTCGGCCACGTCCTGCGGGCGGTGACCGCCTTCGAGGAGGCGGGCGACCGGTTCACCGACCTGCGCACGGGTGCACAGCTCATGGCGGCGTGGATCTACGCGTCGCTGTCGGACGCGCCCGCGTCGCAGGCACTGGCGAGGTCCGTGCTGGCGACGTACGCGTCGTCATCGCCGGAGAGCAGCGAGACGGCGACGTCCCGCTGCGACGAGGCCCGTGCGGTGCTGGCGCAACTGGCTGGGTAGCCCGTGGAGCCCGGTGGCGTTCGAGGCGCGGGGCGACCGGGGGCAGCGCCCCCGGGTACTACTCCACGCCGATCAGCAGGGGGGTCGCCCCGTCGCCCCCCTCGTACACCGCCGTGTCCACCGCCAGATACCCCTCCCTGACGTGCGCCTCGAGGCGGCCCGACAGCCCCTCGGGTGCCGATGTCCCGAGGACCAGCGTGACGAGTTCGCCGCCCGCCGACAGCATGCGGTCCAGCAACGTCAGCGCCGTCTCCGTCATGTCCGCGCCGATCAACGCGACGTCCCCGTCGATCAGGCCGAGCACGTCCCCGGCCTGGCAGACGCCGGCCGATGTCCACGACTGGCGTTCCGCCACGGCCAGTTCGGCACAGCGGGTCGCGCCGGCGGCGGCGGTCATCGCGACCACGTCCTCGTCGAAGCGGCGGTCCGGTGCGTGGACGGCGAGGGCCGCGATGCCCTGGACCGCCGAGCGGGTCGGGATCAGGGCGACGCGGACGCCCTCCGTGCGGGCCTGTTCCGCGGCTGCGGCGGCCGTGTGCCGCAGGGAGGTGTCATTGGGCAGGAGCACTACCTCGCGGGCGTGCGCCCGGCGGATCGCCTCGACGAGTTCCCCGCTGGCGGGCGGCTCCCCGGGCCGGGCCAGGACCGTGGTCGCTCCGGCCTGGCCGCACAGCTCCGCGAGACCCTCGCCCTGGACGACGGCGACAACCGCCCGCTGGGCCTGTTCGCGCGTGACCGGGTCCACCGCGGAGTCGAAGTGCGTGATGCGGATGCGGTAGGGCCGGCCCGCTTCCACGCCCGCCTCGACGGCCGCGCCGGCGTCGTCGACATGGACGTGGACGTTCCACAGTCCGTCTCCGCCGACGACGACCAGGGAGTCGCCGAGCCCGTCGAGCCGGGCCCGCAGCCGGGCCACGGCGTCGTCGTCCGCCTCGAGGAGATAGATCACTTCGAAGGCGGGGCCGCCCTCGTCGTCGCCGTTGATCTTCGCCAGGACCTCGTCGCGCTCCGGCGTGTCCTCCGGCTTGAT
>NZ_JBEXRZ010000066.1:0-35469 GCF_040613325.1 Streptomyces sp. NPDC006283
GGGGGCTCTGCCCCCGGTTACGGGAAGGGGCGGGGTGGGGGAAAGGCTCCGCGCAGCGGCCACGCCCGCGGCCCCCACCGCACTCACCCGCGCGCGCTCGCCCCCGCAGCGAGGCCCGCCCTCTCCTCGGCCTCAGCCCCCGCGGCCGGCGTGAGCGTCTCCGGCTCCGCACCAGGCGCGACCGCCTCCGCCTCCGCAGCGCGGCCCGCCCTCTCCTCGGCCTCCGCCGCCGCAGGCGTGACCGGCTCCGGCGACGCCTGCTGCGCCGCTCGCTCGAGGAAGCGCAGCAGTTCTACCGGGAACGGCAGCACCAGAGTCGAGTTCTTCTCCGCCGCGACCGCCACCACCGTCTGCAGCAGACGCAGTTGCAGCGCCGCCGGCTGCTGGGACATCTCACCGGCCGCCTGGGCGAGCTTCTTCGACGCCTGGAGCTCGGCGTCCGCGTTGATGACCCGCGCCCGGCGCTCGCGGTCCGCCTCCGCCTGGCGTGCCATGGAGCGCTTCATGGCCTCCGGCAGCGACACGTCCTTGATCTCGACCCGGTCGATCTGAACGCCCCAGCCGACCGCCGGGCTGTCGATCATCAGCTCCAGGCCCTGGTTGAGCTTCTCGCGGTTGGAGAGGAGGTCGTCCAGGTCGCTCTTGCCGATGATGGAACGCAGCGAGGTCTGTGCCATCTGCGCCACGGCGAAGCGGTAGTCCTCCACCTCGACGATCGCGTTGGCCGGGTCGATCACCCGGAAGTACACGACGGCGTCGACGCGCACCGTGACGTTGTCGTGGGTGATGCCTTCCTGGGCCGGTACGGGCATGGTCACGATCTGCATGTTCACTTTGCGCATCCGGTCGATGACCGGAACGATCACCGTGAATCCCGGCCGCCGTACCTCCTCGCGCAGCCGCCCGAGCCGGAAGACCACTCCGCGCTCGTACTGCCTGACGACTTTCGCGGCGGCCATCAGGTACGCCACGCAGCCGGTCGCCACCGCCACGCCGGCCACTGCCAGCTCCTCGACCATCGGGGCACCCCCTCACCATCCGGGGCGGACATCGATACCACGGTATGACCGTTCTGCCCGAAGCGGCTACATCACGCTCAGACGCGACGGCGCAGCCGGGCGATCAGTTCGGCGTTGTGCCGTCGACGGACGACCGCCACGACTGCGAGCAGCGCGAGGAAGATGACGGGGGTGAGCGCGTTCTGGCCGTCGAACGCGGTCAGCTGTGTGACGAAGGCACCGATCATCAGTCCCATCAGGGCGAGCGCGGCAACGCCGGAGAGGAGCGGGATCACCAGGGCGATGGCGCCGGCCAGCTCCAGGCCGCCCACCAGGTACATGTACCAGTCGCCGTATCCGATTCTGTCGAAGCCCTCCGTCGCGGACGAGTGCGCGACCAGCTTCGGGGCAGCGCTCGCGATCGCGAAGAACAGTGCGAGAACGATCTGCAGCGTGCGTACGGCGATATGCGTGCGACGGTTCGGAATCGCGGCACGCGCGGAAGCGGGAACGGTGGCGGGAGTGGTGGCGGACATGGTGTCTCCTTGGAGAGAAGTGACGGAGTGTGCGTCGGCGCTTCGTCGTCCGTAGCGCTTCACCCGGTCAGACCGCCCTGCGGACGAGAACTCATCGCCCGTTCACGTTTTTTCGCCAGTGCTGCGGGTGCATCCTGGAGGAGGAGATGCGATGCCATGCGTACCGGAAGTGAACCGATCACCGCTCGCAGTCCCCTGCGGATGCGCCTGTGGCTGGGCGTGTGGGGTCTGCCCTGGACGGTGAGCGGCACGATCGCCTTCGCGCTCGTCGAGCGCCCGGGCTGGGCCGTCGCGTGCGGCGTACTGTTCCTCGTCGTCGCGGTGGACCTGGTGCTCGTCGTGCGCCATATCCGTCAGGGGCCGCACTACCAGCCGGGCCGGGACATCCCCCCGTACGAGCCCGACCACGGCTGACCGCTCCCGCTGACGGGTGCTGACCGCTCCCGCTGACGGGTGCTGACCGCTCCCGCTGACGGGTGGCGACGGCGGGACCGCGTTCCATGGCGCGCGGTGTCACTGCGTGTCGAAGCCGGCGGCCTTCAGGTATTCGGGGTTCGGGTCCAGCGCCGCCGCCAGACGGAAGTGGCGCTTGGCCTGCTCCGGCCTGCCGGAGCGCTCGAAGGTGCGCGCGAGGGCGAAGTGGGCGAAGGCGTTGTCCGGCTCGCGCTCCAGGACGAGTTCGAACTCGAGCTCGGCGGGTCGCAATTGGGCCGCGGCGAAGAAGGCGCGGGCACGCAGCAGCCGGGCCGCGGTGTTCTCCGGGTGGGCTGCGATCACGGAGTCGAGAAGCTTGACGGCTCCGCGTGGATCCCGCGAGGCCAGCAACTGCTCGGCCGCGCGATAGTCGATGACATGCGTTTCCGGGTTGCTGTTGGACACGCTGGAATCCTTCCCGTCGCTGCCCGGTTCCAACACGGCTCGGGGCGGGGCTATTCCGGTCCGGCGACGCCGGCCGCCCTGCCCGTGGCCGCCCTCAGGAGCGAGGGGCCGCCGCGCGCCGGGTCAGCTCGGCCCACACCTCACGGACCTGGGGCTCGAGCTTCTCCAGGGGCCCGTCGTTGTCGATGACAAGATCGGCGACGGCCCGCCGCTGTTCCCGGGTGGCCTGCGCCGCCATCCGGGAGCGCGCCTCCTGCTCCGACATCCCGCGCAGCCGTACGAGCCGGTCGAGCTGGGTCTGCGGTGACGCGTCGATCACGACGACCACGTCGTAGAGGGACTCGAGCTGGTTCTCCGTGAGCAGCGGTACGTCGTGGACGACCACGTCGTCGGGACCGGCCGCTTCCTCCAGCTCCCGCGAGCGGGCCCCGACCAGGGGGTGCACGATCGCGTTCAGGGTCGCGAGCCGCTCGGCGTCGGCGAACACGACGGCGCCGAGCCCGGGCCGGTCCAGTGTGCCGTCGGCACGGAGGATCTCGGGGCCGAAGGCGTCGACGACCGCCGCGAGCCCGGGGGTTCCGGGCTCGACGACCTCGCGGGCGATCCGGTCGGCGTCGATGAGCACCGCCCCGTACGACACCAGCAGCCGGGACACCTCGCTCTTGCCGGCGCCGATGCCGCCGGTCAGACCAACTGTCAGCATGGCCCGCAGCCTACGCGAGCGCCCGATCACCTCTCGGCCCGGTCCGGTCGTACAGAGAGCGCCCCAGACCCTCGGGGCAGGCCCTTACGACTCCCCTTCGCGCTCCGCGAGGAAGCGTTCGAATTCCAGCCCGATCTCGTCCGCCGACGGCAGGTCGACCGTTTCGGCGACCAGGCTGCCGCGCGTCTCGGCGCCGGCCATGGCGTCGTACTGGTGCTCAAGGCCCTGCACCAGGGACACCAGCTCCTCGTCGCCCTCACCGATCTGCCGCTCGATCTCGGTCTGGGTGCGGTGCGCCTCCGTCCGCAGCGAGTGCGCCACTGCCGGCAGCACCAGGCCCGTGGCGGCCGTGACGGCCTCCAGGGCGGTCAGCGCCGCATCCGGGTAGGAGGAGCGGGCCACGTAGTGCGGTACGTGGGCGGCCACACCGAGCACGTCGTGTCCGGCCTGCATCAGGCGGTACTCGACGAGCGCTTCGGCACTGCCCGGCACCTGGGCCTCGTCGAAGGGGCTGCGGTGGCCGGGCATGAGGTCCGTGCGGTTGCCGTGGGGGGTGAGGCCGACGGGACGGGTGTGCGGCACGCCCATCGGGATGCCGTGGAAGTTGACTGCGAGGCGCACCTGGAGCCGCTCGACGATCTGTCGCACGGCGGCTGCGAAACGCTCCCACTCGACGTCCGGCTCGGGGCCGCTGAGCAGCAGGAACGGCGCGCCGGTGGTGTCCTGGACGAGCCTGACCTCCAGCGACGGGGTCTCGTAGCCGGCCCAGCGGTCGCGCCGGAAGGTCAGCAGCGGGCGGCGGGCGCGGTAGTCCACGAGCCTGTCGTGGTCGAATCGCGCCACCACCTGATGGGGAAGCGTCTCCAGCAGGTTGTCGACGATCTGTTCGCCGGTCTCACCCGCGTCGATATAGCCGTCGAAGTGGTACAGCATGACCAGGCCGGCGGACTCCTGCGCGAGCGCCATGTCGACGACCGCGAGACCCTTCGGCTCCCACTCGTACAAACCCTGCGGATCCAGCACGATTACCGCTCCTCCTCGTGTTCGAAGACAAGAACGCGCGGTGACGCATGTGCATTCCCGTGGCTTTCCCGTTCCTTCGTGCGTGTTCCCTCCGAACCGGCCGCTACTGCCCGGCAGTTCGGGCCGCCTCCAAGGGATCGCGGTGCTGGTCCGGACCTTGACACGCAGCTCCCCGAAACAGCGGCAAGGCCCGCCCCCCAGTGGGGAGCGGGCCTTGCTTCAGCTGGTCAGCTGCCTGCGGGACGAGCCTCAGCTCTGGCCGCCGGCAAGCTTCTCACGCAGGGCGGCAAGCGCCTCGTCCGACGCCAGGGCGCCGGAGTTGTCGTCCGACTCCGAGGAGTAGGAGCCGCCGGTCGCACCCGCCGGGGCACCGGCCGGAGCGGCGGCGCCACCCTCGGCAGCGGCGGCCTCGTCGGCCTCGCGGGACTTGATGACCTGGGCCTGGTGCTGCTCGAAGCGCTGCTGCGCCTCGGCGTACTGCGTCTCCCACGCCTCGCGCTGGGACTCGAAGCCCGGCAGCCAGTCGTTGGTCTCCGGGTCGAAGCCCTCGGGGTAGATGTAGTTGCCCTGGTCGTCGTAGGACGCGGCCATGCCGTACAGGGTCGGGTCGAACTCGACCGAGGCCGGGTCGGCACCGAAGGACTCGTTGGCCTGCTTCAGCGAGAGGCTGATGCGACGGCGCTCGAGGTCGATGTCGATGACCTTGACGAAGATCTCGTCGTTGACCTGGACGACCTGCTCCGGGATCTCCACGTGGCGCTCGGCCAGCTCGGAGATGTGGACCAGGCCCTCGATGCCCTCGTCGACGCGGACGAACGCACCGAACGGAACGAGCTTGGTGACCTTACCCGGGACGACCTGACCGATCTGGTGGGTCCGGGCGAACTGCTGCCACGGGTCCTCCTGCGTCGCCTTCAGCGACAGGGAGACACGCTCGCGGTCCATGTCCACGTCGAGAACCTCGACGGTGACTTCCTGGCCGACCTCGACAACCTCGGACGGGTGGTCGATGTGCTTCCAGGACAGCTCGGAGACGTGGACGAGACCGTCGACGCCGCCCAGGTCCACGAACGCACCGAAGTTGACGATCGAGGAGACGACGCCGGAGCGGACCTGACCCTTCTGCAGGGTGGTGAGGAACGTCTGACGGACCTCGGACTGGGTCTGCTCCAGCCAGGCGCGGCGGGACAGGACCACGTTGTTGCGGTTCTTGTCCAGCTCGATGATCTTCGCCTCGAGCTCCTTGCCCACGTAGGGCTGGAGGTCGCGGACGCGACGCATCTCGACGAGGGAGGCCGGCAGGAAGCCACGGAGGCCGATGTCGAGGATGAGACCACCCTTGACGACCTCGATGACGGTACCGGTGACGATGCCGTCCTCTTCCTTGATCTTCTCGATGGTGCCCCAGGCACGCTCGTACTGGGCGCGCTTCTTCGAGAGGATCAGGCGGCCTTCCTTGTCCTCCTTCTGGAGAACAAGGGCCTCGATCTCGTCGCCGACCTTGACGACCTCGTTCGGGTCGACGTCGTGCTTGATCGAGAGCTCGCGGCTCGGGATGACACCTTCGGTCTTGTAACCGATGTCGAGCAGGACCTCGTCCCGGTCGACCTTCACGATGACGCCGTCGACGATGTCGCCGTCGTTGAAGTACTTGATCGTCTCGTCGATCGCGGCGAGGAAGGCTTCCTCGTTACCGATGTCGTTGACCGCAACCTGCGGGGTGGTGGCGGTGGTCTCGGTGCTGCTCGTCATGTGGGAAAGGGCTCCGGTACGGACATTGAGTCGTAGGTACTGCTACGCCGAGAGCCCGTATCGCAGCTGCAGAAGCCGGACAGCCTAGGAAGCGCCGAACACGAGATCCGAAGATCCTGGAGACGCCTCGTGAACCGAGGGACACATACAGATGCGAGCGCGGCCTGCTCTGTCTGAGGCGCGCAGGCTCGCAGCGCAACTTGTAGCATACGGGGGCAGCCGGACACGGTCAATGCGCGAAGGCGCACACCCGGGGTGGAAGACCACATTTCCGGCACAACTCTTGTTCGCCGAGGCCACGATGGCTTCTTTTTCGAGGCCCGGCGTCGGCGCGCTGGACGCAAACTACAACGACGGTGACGATGAGCCAAGATTTCGAACCGGAAGCGACGCGACGTAGTGCGGGGGACGCGGAGAGCAGCCGGGCCAGCCGGGGCTGGTGGGACGGGAACGCCGACGATTACCAGAGCGAGCACGGCGCCTTCCTCGGCGACGACCGGTTCGTATGGGGGCCCGAAGGACTCGACGAGGCCGACGCCGCTCTGCTGGGACCCACCGCCTCGCTGAAGGGACTGGATGTCCTGGAGATCGGCGCGGGCGCCGCCCAGTGCTCGCGCTGGCTCGCCGCGCAGGGCGCCAGGCCGGTGGCGCTGGACCTCTCCCACCGCCAGCTCCAGCACGCGCTGCGCATCGGCGATGACGTGCCGCTGGTGGAGGCGGACGCGGGGGTGCTGCCGTTCAGGGATGCCTCCTTCGACCTCGCCTGTTCCGCGTACGGCGCGGTGCCGTTCGTCGCGGACCCGGTGAAGGTGTTCCGCGAGGTGCGGCGGGTGCTGCGGCCGGGCGGGCGGTGGGTCTTCTCCGTCACGCACCCGATCCGCTGGGCCTTCCCCGACGAGCCGGGGCCAAAGGGCCTGTCGGTGGCGGCCTCCTACTTCGACCGCACTCCTTACGTCGAGCAGGACGAGCAGGGCCGCGCGGTGTACGTGGAGCACCACCGGACGATCGGCGACCGCGTACGGGACGTGGTCGCCGGCGGTTTCCGCCTGGTCGACCTCGTCGAGCCGGAGTGGCCCGCGTGGAACAGCCAGGAGTGGGGCGGCTGGTCCCCGCTGCGCGGCCATCTGATCCCGGGAACGGCGATCTTCGTCTGCGAGCGGGCGTGACACGGGCGTGATACGCGACGAGGCCCTGGACCTGCCCGTACGGGCCGCCCTGCCGACGCTGCGGGAGGCCCTCGACGACGGCGGGACCGCCGTGCTGTGCGCACCGCCGGGCACCGGCAAGACGACCCTGGTGCCGCTGGTGCTCGCAGAGGGCGGCGCACGGGTGGTGGTCGCGGAGCCGCGGCGTATCGCGGCGCGGGCGGCGGCGCGCCGGATGGCGTGGCTGCTCGGCGAGAAGGTCGGCCGGACTGTCGGCTTCACCGTCCGCGGTGAGCGCGTGGTGAGCCGTGAAACGGTCGTCGAGGTCGTCACGACGGGCGTGCTGCTGCAGCGGCTGCAACGCAACCAGGAGCTGGCGGGCGTCGACGTGGTGGTGCTCGACGAGTGCCATGAGCGGCACCTGGACGCCGACACGGTCGCCGCGTTCCTGCTGGACGTACGGGCCACGCTGCGGCCCGAGCTGCGGCTCGTGGCGGCGTCGGCGACCACGGACGCCGAGGGCTGGTCCCGGCTGCTCGGCGACGCGCCGGTGGTGCGGGCCGAGGGCATCACGCACCCCGTCGAGGTGGTCTGGGCTCCTCCCGCGCGTCCCGTGCGGCCTCCGCACGGGATGCGGGTCGATCCGGCGCTGCTGACGCATGTGGCGTCGGTGGTGCGGCGGGCTCTCGCCGAGCGGACCGGCGACGTGCTGTGCTTCCTGCCGGGCGTGGGCGAGATCGGACGGGTGGCCGGGCAGCTCGCGGGGGTGGACGCGGAGGTGCTCCAGGTGCACGGCCGGGCACCCGCGGCGGTCCAGGACGCCGTGCTCGCGGGCGGCGCCGGCCGCCGGGTCGTTCTCGCGACGTCCGTCGCCGAGTCGTCACTGACCGTGCCCGGCGTGCGGATCGTCGTCGACTCGGGACTCGCCCGCGAGCCCCGTACCGACCATGCGCGCGGCCTGAGCGCGCTGACGACCGTACGGGCGTCGCAGGCCGCGGGCAGGCAGCGGGCGGGGCGGGCCGGACGTGAGGGGCCGGGCACGGTGTACCGCTGCTGGACCGAGGCGGAGGACGCCCGGCTGGCGCGGTTCCCCTCCCCCGAGATCAAGGTCGCCGACCTGACGTCGTTCGCTCTGCACGCCGCCTGCTGGGGCGACCCGGAGGCGAGCGGCCTCGCACTGCTGGACGCACCCCCGGCGGGCGCGATGGCCGCGGCCCGCTCGGTACTGGGCGCGATCGGCGCCGTCGACGAGCCGGGCAGGGCGACGGACCGGGGCGTACGCATGTCACGGCTGGGGCTGCATCCGCGGCTGGCCCGCGCGCTGCTCGACGGTGCCCGCCAGGTGGGGGCGCGGCGCGCGGCCGAGGTGGTCGCGCTGCTGGGCGAAGAACCGCCGCGTGAGTACGGGGACGACCTGGCCGGCGCCTGGCGTGCGGCGCGCCGCGGTGGTGATGCGTACGGGGCGCGCTGGCGGACGGAGGCACGCCGGCTGGAGTCCTCCCTCGGCGACACGGGACACGGCCAGGGGACGTTCGGGGACGACGCCGTCGCCGGGCTCGTCACCGCTCTGGCGTTTCCCGAGCGGGTGGCCCGGCGGCGCGGGGACGGGGAGTATCTGATGGCTTCCGGGACCGGAGGCGCTCTGGGCGCCGGGTCGGCGCTGCGCGACGCGCCCTGGCTGGCGGTCGCCGTGGCCGACCGCCCCGCCACCGCCGCGTCCGCACGCGTGCGGCTCGCCGCCGTCATCGACGAGGACGCCGCCCGTGACGCCGCCGCGCATCTACGCACGGGTGGCGAGGAGGTGCACTGGGAGGACGGCGACGTCGTCGCCCGGCGCGTGGAACGGCTGGGGGCCGTCGAACTGTCCGTGCGGCCGCTGGGCGAGCCCGCCCCCTCGCTGGTGCGGCAGGCGCTGCTGGAAGGCCTGCGGCGCGAGGGGCTCGGGCTGCTGCACTGGACGCGTGAGGCGCGGGGGCTGCGCGACCGGCTTTCGTTCCTGCACCGTGTGATGGGCCCGCCCTGGCCGGGCGTGTCGGACAGGGAACTGCTCGAGGCCGCCGACCGGTGGCTCGAGCCGGAGCTGTCCCGTGCCCGGCGGCGTGCCGACCTCGGCCGCATCCAGGCGGGTCAGGCGCTGCCGCGGCTGCTGCCGTGGGCGACCGGCGACGCGTCGCGGCTGGACGAGCTGGCGCCGGAGCGGATCGAGGTACCGAGCGGGTCCCGTGTGCGGGTCGAGTACGGCGGCGAACAGCCGGTGCTCGCGGTGAAACTGCAGGAGCTGTTCGGGCTGCGTGAGACGCCGCGGATCGCGGGCGTGCCGGTGCTTGTGCATCTCCTGTCCCCCGCCGGACGGCCCGCGGCGGTCACCGCGGATCTGGCGTCCTTCTGGCGGGACGGCTACCGGGCCGTACGGGCGGAGCTGCGCGGCCGTTACCCGAAGCACCCGTGGCCCGAAGATCCTTCGACGGCGGAACCCACCCGGCACACGAAGGCGCGCCTCAGACGCTGAGCGGCTCGGGGGCCGGTTCACCGGCCGCCGTGTCCGGGCGGCGGGCGCGGGCCTCGAGCCACAGGGCGAGAGCGAACAGGCCGGCGCCGAGGGCCGTCAGCCCCCAGGGCAGGTACGAGGTCATCAGCAGCACCAGCCGGCGCTGGGAGGTGACCAGTTCGACGGTGGAGTCGACGTAGTCCGGGCGCATCTTCACATGGCCCGCGAACGCGGTGACCTTGTCGCGGCCGCCCAGCAGGGATCCGCCGCGCAGTTCCTCGGTGTGGATCTCCTCGCCGTTGACGGGCGCTCCGGTGACCGGGTCCACCCAGAACATCCGCTTGGTGGTGTACCAGCGGGTGGTGCCGGTCTGCTTCTCCAGCGTGGTCGCGTCGATGCCGGGGATCGGCATCTTCTTCGGGTACGGGACCTTGGTCCAGGGGATGGTCTGCTCGAAGTAGTAGACCTCCAGCCCGCGGAACTGCCGGGTGCCCTTGTAGTGGATCGGGGCGGACCTGCGGGCCTGGGCGTCGAAGTACACGTAGTCCCGCTTCTCGGTGAGGAACGGCCACTTGAACTCGATGCCCTCGCGCCGCACCGGGTCGCCGTCGACGGACTCGCCGGTAACGTGCACGGGTTCCTGGCTGTGGGCGTCGAAGATGTAGCGCTCGGGTATCTGGGACACCATCTTTCCGTCCGGTCCCTGGACGTAGGAGAGGGAGTCCCAGACGACGACGTCGCGGCCCGCGGTGCGTTCGATCCTCTCGGACTCTTCGACGTTGCCCTTGAGGGTCTGCACGATGGTGACCTTCTCGACCTCCTCGGCCTGGAGGGTGCCGTAGTCGAGGAGTGTCGCGGGCTTCGCCTCGAGGACCATCTCCTGGTACTGGCCGGCCGGGATCTTGGCGAGCCGGGGAAAGGCGTACCAGCGCAGCAGCGGCGCCAGTGCGGCGAAGAAGACGGCGAGAGCGACGAGTACGAGACCTGCTCTGCGGTGCACGGTCCGCCCTCCTACTTCTTGGGTCCGGGGACGGTGGTGAGCAGCGGCTCGGGCGAGGTCTCGCCGGCCGGCGCGCCGATCGACGTGACGGTCAGGACGAGGGCGAGGGCGGCCGCCAGTCCGATGGCGGCGGCGACGAGGGCACGCATGCTCGGCCTCCCGGTACACAGAACTGATGCGGCGTCAGGTCTGGGGCACCGTAGCAACGCGGCCGGAAGAAGAGAACACGCGGACCGCCCCTCTCCCTGTGCGGCGGGAGAGGGGCGGTGCGCGATGCGAGCGGGTCAGGCGGAGGGCGACGGTGACGGCGAGGGCGCGGGGGTCGCGCCCGTGGCCGGTGCCGTCACCTTCAGCTCGATGTCCAGGCTGCCGCCGCCGGGGGCGGTCAGGCGCAGCAGGAACGTGCCCTCGGTGTCGTCCGCGAAGACCTTGGGGAGCTCGAGGACGCCGTCGGCGCCGGTCTTGAGCCCGGTCAGGGTACGCAGGACCGTGCCGTCGGCGTCCTTGAAGAACGGGCCCTTGCCGTTCTCGGCCGCGTCCTCCTTGGAGACGATCATCGTGGCGGTGACCGCGACACCCGAGGCGGCGGCGCCGTCGCAGGCAGCCTTGACCTTGATGACGTCCGCGAACTCGCCGCCGGTGGTGGCCGTCAGCGCCTCGTCGTCCGCCCGGACGATGCTGTCCGCCTGCCGTTCGGTGACGGTGGCCTCGAACTCGACGCCGGGCAGAGAGCGCTCGACGACCGTGGCCCGCACGGTGAACTTGCCCGTCTTCTCGCCCGCGAGCAGCGCCGGGGCGCTGACCGTGCCGTCGGCGCCGGTCGCCAGCACGACGGTGGTGCGGCCGCCGGAGAAGCGGGCGTCGGTGTCGCCGACGACCATGAACCGGACGGCCACCTTCTGGACGGGAAGACCCTTGGCGTTCTCGGCCCGGACCGTGGGCCGCTCCCTGAACTCGCCGCCGGCGACGGACGTCAGCGGCCCGGTGCCGGCGTTCTCGATGCGCGTCACCGGCGCGGGGGCCGGTGGGGTCGTCGGCGGCGGAGTGGTTGTCGGCGGGGTGGTCGGCGGGGGCGTCGGGTCCGGTGTCGCGGGCGGCGGAGTCGGCTTCGGTCCCGGAGTGGACGGGCGCGACGGCGCGGGGTCGGGGCTCGGGGTCGTCGGCGAGTCCGAGGAGCCGGGGCCGTCGCCCACCGGCAGCATGCCCGTGCCGTCGGGTACCTGGTGCGTCCCGCGCTTGTAGTACTCGAACCAGGACAGCACCGTACGCAGGTACTCCCGCGAGTGGTTGTAGCCGAGGATGGCCCTGTCGAGGTCTTCCTTGTTGCCGAGATCCCGGCCGCCGGCGCAGAGGTAGCGCCCTGCGGCGAGCGCCGCGTCGTAGATGTTGTTGGGGTCCTTGCGGCCGTCCGCGTTGGCGTCCTGGCCCCAGGTCGCCCAGGTCTGCGGGATGAACTGCATCGGCCCGACGGCCCGGTCGTGCACCCTGTCGCCGTCGTAGGCGCCGTTGTCGCTGTCCGAAATGTTCGCGAAGCCGACACCGTTGAGGACCGGGCCGAGGATCGGGGAGTGCGTCGTGCCGTTGGCGTCGACGCGGCCGCCGCGGGCCTGGCCCGACTCCACCTTGCCGATCGCGGCGAGCAGCTGCCACGGCAGACGGCAGGCCGGGTCGGACGCCGCGATGGTCTGCTCGGCCTGCTTGTAGGCGGCGAGAACGGTCGCGGGTATACCGGCCTCGCCCGGACCGGTGACCGGCAGATCGATCGAAGTGCCCGGTTTGTCGGGCGTGTTCAGCGGGGGGAGGTCCGTGTAATAGGGGGAGTTGCCGGTGACCGGGGTGCCGGGCGGCGGGGTGACCTCCGTCGACTCCTGACCGGCGCCCGAGGTGGCGGGCGTGATGCCGGGGGCCTGCGACGCCGAGAGTGCGGCCACGGCGGCGGCGGCCACCGCGGTCGTTGTCGCTCCCCTGCGCAGTCGGCGGCCGAATTGCGCTGCCATAACGTCTGTTCCCTCCCCATGGGCGACCGTTCGCGCTCCCCAGCGCGGACTCACGTGACCCTAGTGCACCTGGCGACATCCGGACACCGGCCCCTGACCGTTATTCACCGCTTCGCCACCTCCTTCTCGTACCGATCGGCGTCGTCGGCATCACGCATACTGGGCCCGACTGATCGACGAAGGTCCCAGGGGGCGACGCCATGCCGTTCACACTCAGCCACGCAGCGGCGGTGCTTCCGGGCATCCGCAGGAACGGCAGCGCCCGCGGCCCGCTGTGCGCCTCGGCGCTCGTCCTCGGCTCGTTCGCGCCGGACATGACGTACTTCGCGGCGAGCGTCCTGCCCGCGGCGATGCAGTTCGGGAGCGTGACACACGGGCCGCTCGGGGTGCTGACGGTCGATGTCGCCATCACCGCGGCGCTCGTTGCGCTCTGGCTGATGATGCGTGACCCGCTGGTGGCGCTGCTGCCGACGGCGTGGCAGGGGCGGGTGCACGCCCTGCTGCGGGGGCGTCCGTTGCGCGGGCGTCCGCCGCTGGCCTCGGCACTGTGGTTCTACGTCTCGGCGGTGATCGGGGCGGGTTCGCACGTCGTGTGGGACGCCTTCACCCACTTCGACCGGTGGGGTGTGCGGATGGTGCCGGTCCTCGGCGAGGTGGTGGCGGGCTTCCCGCTCTACACGTACACGCAGTACGGCAGTTCGGCGGTGGCGCTGGTCGCGCTGGTGTGGTTCGTCTCGTCCGCGCTGCGACGGCTGCCGGCGTCGCACGTGCCGCCTGTCCCCCGGCTCGGCCGCCCTGCCCGCCTGTCGGCGGCCGGCCTGCTCGCCCTGTGCGTCCTGGCGGGTGTCGTGCACCGCTGTGTGCGGTGGTACCAGCACTGGGGCCGGATCGACACGCCGCTCGACATCATCCCGACGGCCTGCTTCGGCGCGGGGGCGGGCCTGGCGGCCGGCCTGGTGCTGTATTCAGCGGCGGTCCGGCTGCGCTGGCGGGACCGCCACTCCTTTGAAGCGCTCGCCCCGAACCCGGCCGACCGGGACCGCGCCGGCGTGTCCTGAGCCGGCCGGCCCGACGGGCGCCGTGCCGGGCCGGCGACGCCCGCAACCGGACAGCCTCCTGAAACGGGGCGGCCCCCACCGGCCATCCGGCCCCCCTCCGGCCACGCGCCACGACCGGGCGGCCCCGCACGGGGCCGCCGCGACCGCAAGCAAGGCGACCTCAGGTCAGTGCGCGGCCGACTCCCAGTCGGGACCCACGCCCACCGACACGTCCAGCGGCGCCCGCAGCGACACCGCCGACGACATCTCGTGGCGCACCAGTGCCTCGACCTGCTCGCGCTCGCCCGGCGAGATCTCGAGCACGATTTCGTCGTGGACCTGGAGCAGCAGCCGGGAGGACAGCTTCGCCTCCGTCAGCGCGCGGTCCACGTTCAGCATGGCGACCTTCACGATGTCCGCCGCCGTGCCCTGGATCGGCGCGTTGAGCGCCATCCGCTCGGCCGCCTCGCGGCGCTGGCGGTTGTCGCTGTTGAGGTCGGGGAGGTACCGCCGGCGGCCCAGCATCGTCGCCGTGTAGCCGGTGGCCCGCGCCTCGTCGACGACGCGCCGCAGGTAGTCCCGTACCCCGCCGAACCGCTCGAAGTACGTGTCCATCAGGACCCGCGCCTCCGCGGGCTCGATGTTCAGCTGCTGGGAGAGGCCGAAGGCCGAGAGCCCGTAGGCCAGCCCGTACGACATCGCCTTGATCTTCCGGCGCATCTCCGCGTCGACGGCGGACCGCTCGACGGAGAACACCTGGGAGGCGACAGTGGTGTGCAGGTCCTCGCCGGAGGTGAACGCCTCGATGAGGCCCTCGTCCTCCGAGAGGTGCGCCATCACACGCAGTTCGATCTGGCTGTAGTCCGCGGTCATCAGCGACTCGAAGCCCTCGCCGACGACAAATCCGCGGCGGATCGCGCGGCCCTCGTCGGTCCTCACCGGCACGTTCTGCAGGTTGGGGTCGGTGGACGACAGCCGGCCCGTCGCCGCGACGGTCTGGCTGAACGTGGTGTGGATGCGGCCGTCTGCGGCGATCGTCTTGATCAGGCCCTCGACCGTGGAGCGCAGCCGGGCCTGCTCGCGGTGGCGCAGCATGATGACCGGCAGCTCGTGGTCGGTCTGCGCCGCCAGCCATGCGAGCGCGTCCGCGTCCGTGGTGTAACCCGTCTTGGTCTTCTTCGTCTTGGGGAGGTTGAGCTCTCCGAAGAAGACCTCCTGGAGCTGCTTGGGCGAGCCGAGGTTGAACTCGTGGCCCACCGCGGCGTGCGCCTCCTTGACCGCCTGCTGCACGGCAGCGGCGAACTGCTGCTCCATCGCTTCGAGATGCGCGCGGTCGGCCGCGATGCCGTTGCGCTCCATGCGGGCCAGCAGCAGGGAGGTGGGCAGTTCCACGTCGTGCAGCAGCTCGGCCGCGCCGACCTCCCGCAGCCTGTCGCCGAAGGCCTCGCCCAGATCGAGGACCGCCCGGGCCTGTGCCATGAGGGCGTCGGCCTCGGCCTGCTCGTCTGCGCCGAAGGCGAGCTGTCCGTCGGCGGCGGCGGGGGCCAGCTCCCGGTGGAGGTATTCCACGGACAGGGCGTCCAGCGCGAAGGACCGCCGGCCGGGCTTGACCAGATATGCGGCGAGCGCGGTGTCCATGGTGACGCCGGCGATGCTCCAGCCGTGCTCGGGGAACACCCGCAGCGCGTCCTTTGCGTTGTGCATGATCTTCGGCCGGGTCGGGTCGGAGATCCAGGCGGCGAAGGCCCGCTCGTCGGACTCGTCGAGCTGTGTCGTGTCGAACCAGGCCGCCTTGCTGTCGGCGGCCGCCAGCGCGATCTCGCTGACGTTGCCGACGCCCAGCGCCCAGGCCGAGACGGTGGCCACGCCGAGCGGCTGCTTGCCGTGCTGGTCGAGCCAGTCCGCGAGCTCGCCGGCGCCGATGACGGTGCCGTCGAGCTCGACACCGGCCTCCGGGGCCGGGGCCTCCTCCTCGGCCGCGCCCGGATCGACGGCGAGCAGGCGCTCCCGCAGGCTCGGGTTGCGGATCTCCAAAACCTCGAGGAAGCCCTTGAGAGCCGTCCTGTCGTAGGGCGCGCGCTCGAGATCGGCGACGCTCCTGGGCAGCTCCACGTCGCGCACCAGCTCGGTCAGGTGGCGGTTCAGCTTGACGGCCTCGAGGTGGTCCCGGAGGGCCTGGCCGACCTTGCCCTTGACCTCGTCGGCGCGCTCGACGAGGTCGGCGAACGAACCGAACTGGTTGATCCACTTCGTCGCCGTCTTCTCGCCGACGCCGGGGATGCCGGGGAGATTGTCGGACGGGTCGCCGCGCAGCGCGGCGAAGTCCGGGTACTGCTGCGGGGTGAGGCCGTACTTCTCCTCGACCTTGGCCGGGGTGAAGCGGGTGAGCTCGGAGACACCCTTGGTCGGGTAGAGCACCGTTGTGTGCTCGCTGACCAGCTGGAACGAGTCACGGTCACCGGTGACGATCAGCACCTCGAACCCTGCGGCCTCGGCCTGGGTGGCAAGGGTGGCGATGATGTCGTCCGCCTCGAAGCCGTCGACCGCGAAGCGCACCGCGTTCATCGTGTCGAGCAGCTCGCCGATCAGCTCGACCTGGCCCTTGAACTCGTCAGGGGTCGTGGAGCGGTTCGCCTTGTACTCGGGGAAGTCGGCCGAGCGCCACGTCTTGCGGGACACGTCGAAGGCCACGGCGAAATGCGTGGGCGCCTCGTCGCGCAGCGTGTTCGCCAGCATCGACGCGAAGCCGTAGACGGCGTTCGTCGTCTGGCCGCTCGCGCTGGTGAAATTCTCCGCGGGCAGCGCGAAGAACGCCCGGTACGCGAGGGAGTGCCCGTCCATGAGGAGCAGGCGCGGTCGGTTGTCTGCCGTCTTCTTCGATGCTGTCTCAGCCACGACCCCGATCCTGCCACGTACCACTGACATTCCCGACCGGCCCGACCTGGCGAAGACGGCTGCCGGACGGGCGTGACAGGATCGGAGACGTAACGAAAGATGTATCGCACAGGCACGGCTCAAGGGAGAGCACGATGGCCAGCAAGCCGCCCGCAGGTGATCCGGTCCAGGACGCACCGCAGGTCGAGGCCCCGCAGCACGCGGCGGCGGGCCTGCCCGCGATCGGGCACACGCTGCGCGTCGCACAGCAGCAGATGGGAGTGGGCCGCACCGCCCGCACCCTGCTGAAGGTCAACCAGAAGGACGGCTTCGACTGTCCCGGCTGTGCCTGGCCGGAGGGCGACAAGCGCCATGTCGCCGAGTTCTGCGAGAACGGGGCGAAGGCCGTCGCGGAGGAGGCGACGCTGCGCCGGGTGACGCCCGACTTCTTCGCCGCGCATCCCCTGTCCGACCTGGCGAACCGCAGCGGCTACTGGCTCGGCCAGCAGGGCCGGATCACGCAGCCGATGTACCTTCCCGAGGGCGCCGACCACTACGAGGCGGTGACCTGGGAGCGGGCCTTCGCGATCATTGCCGAGGAGCTCCGCGCGCTGGAGTCGCCGGACGAGGCGCTGTTCTACACCTCCGGCCGCACCAGCAACGAGGCGGCGTTCCTGCTCCAGCTGTTCGCCCGCGAGTTCGGCACGAACAACCTCCCGGACTGCTCCAACATGTGCCACGAGTCCTCCGGCTCGGCGCTCACGGAGACCATCGGCATCGGCAAGGGCAGCGTCTCGCTGGAGGATCTGCACCGGGCGGACCTGATCATCGTCGCCGGGCAGAACCCTGGCACGAACCATCCCCGCATGCTCAGCGCCCTCGAGAAGGCCAAGACCTCCGGCGCGAAGATCATCTCCGTGAATCCGCTGCCGGAGGCGGGCCTGGAGAAGTTCAAGAACCCGCAGACGCCCCGCGGCATGGTCAAGGGCACCGCGCTGAACGATCTGTTCCTCCAGATCCGCATCGGCGGCGACCAGGCCCTGTTCCGGCTGCTGAACAAACTGGTCCTGGACACCGACGGGGCCGTCGACGAGGAGTTCGTCCGCGACCACACGCACGGCTTCGAGGACTTCGCCGCGGCCGCACGTGCCGCCGACTGGGACGCCACCCTCGCGGCGACCGGACTCGAGCGCGCCGAGATCGAGCAGGCCCTGCGCCTGGTGCTCGCCTCCGAGCGCACCATCGTGTGCTGGGCGATGGGCCTCACCCAGCACAAGCACTCGGTCGCCACCATTCGCGAGGTGGTCAACTTCCTCCTCCTGCGGGGCAACATCGGCCGCCCCGGCGCCGGCGTGTGTCCCGTGCGCGGCCATTCGAACGTCCAGGGCGACCGCACCATGGGCATCGTCGAGCGGCCCTCCCCTGCGTTCCTGGACGCCCTGGAGAAGGAGTTCGACTTCGCCCCGCCGCGCCACCACGGCCTGGACGTCGTCCGGTCCATCGAGGCGCTGCGCGACGGCAGGGCGAAGGTCTTCTTCGCCATGGGCGGCAATTTCGTCAGCGCGAGCCCCGACACCGAGGTCACCGAAGCCGCGATGCGCCGCGCCCGGCTCACCGTCCATGTCTCGACGAAGTTGAACCGCTCCCACGCCGTCACGGGCCGCCGGGCGCTGATCCTGCCCACCCTGGGCCGCACCGACAAGGACGTGCAGGCGGGGAGACGGCAGGTCGTGACCGTGGAGGACTCCATGGGGATGGTGCACGCCTCCCGGGGCAACCTCACGCCCGCCAGTCCCCACCTGCTGTCCGAGCCGGCCATCGTGACCCGGCTGGCACGCGCCGTGCTGGGGCCCGGTTCGCTCACGCCGTGGGAGGAGTTCGCACACGACTACGGCACGATCCGGGACCGGATCGCGCGCGTGATCCCCGGCTTCGAGGACTTCAACGCGAAGATCGCCCGCCCCGGTGGTTTCACCCTGCCGCACGCGCCGCGGGACGAGCGCCGCTTCCCCACCGCCACCGGCAAGGCCAACTTCACGGCGGCCCCGGTCGAGTACCCCGAGGTCCCTGAGGGCCGACTGCTGCTGCAGACGCTCCGCTCGCACGACCAGTACAACACCACGATCTACGGCCTCGACGACCGCTACCGCGGTATCAAGGGCGGCCGCAGGGTCGTTCTCGTCAACCCCGACGACGCCCGCGAACTGGGCCTCGCCGACGGCTCGTACACCGACCTGGTCAGCGAGTGGAAGGACGGCGTCGAGCGCCGCGCCCCCGGCTTCCGCGTCGTGCACTACCCCACCGCGCGCGGCTGCGCCGCCGCGTACTACCCGGAGACCAATGTGCTGGTCCCGCTGGACTCCACCGCCGACACCAGCAACACCCCCGCCAGCAAGTCCGTCATCGTGCGTCTGGAACAATCACCGTCCGCCTAAGCGTTCGCTCAGGCGCAGCACGGGACAACACCTGACGACGATCGGAGCCGGCCCCATGGGTGAGCAGACAACCGTGAAGTTCCCGCAAGAGGTCATCGACGAGTACGCCGCCCTCGGCATCGACCTGCCCGCGCTGTTCTCCGCGGGGACCCTCGGGACGCGCATGGGTGTGCAGATCCTCGAAGCCTCCGCCGACCGCGTCGTCGGCACCATGCCGGTCGAGGGCAACACCCAGCCGTACGGCCTGCTGCACGGCGGGGCGTCGGCCGTGCTCGCCGAGACGCTCGGCTCCGTCGGCGCGATGATGCACGGCGGCAGCACCAAGATCGCCGTCGGCGTGGACCTGAACTGCACGCACCACCGGGGGGTCCGCTCGGGACAGGTGACCGGCGTGGCCACGCCCGTGCACCGCGGCCGGTCCACCGCCACGTACGAGATCGTGATCACCGACGAGCAGGACAAGCGGGTCTGCACGGCACGCCTCACCTGCCTGCTGCGCGACGCCCCCCAGGGCTGAGCCCCAGGGCCCGGGACAGCTCCCCCGGGCCCCGCTCCGCCGCCCGCCGGCTGCGGCAGACACCCCGGGCCTGCAGCGTGAACAGGCGCTCCTGGGCACCGCCCGGCCGCCATCAGCCCGTCGTGCGTGCTGCCCCGTTCGGTGACCCGGCCCCTTCGAGCACCACGACCACACCGGCCCCCGCACGGCACCGAGCCGGTGGGAGAGCACCAGACCGGTGGGCCCGCAGCCTCGCGTCCAAGGCATCCGGCTGCACAGCCCCCACCCACCGGCCGGGACGTGCCGACGCCGCCTCAGAGCTCCAACGCGTACGCCAGCAGTCCCAGGCCGGGTACCGGCTCCCAGTCCCGCTCCGGCGTCCGCACGAAACCCAGCCGCCGGTAGATCCGGTGGGCGGCGTGCATGCTGCTCTGCGTCGACAGCACCAGCCGCACGCAGCCCGGGACTGCCCGTGCCCGCTCGACACAGGTACGCACCAGCGCCTCGCCAGCCCCGCGGCCACGCGCCTGCTCGCACACCGCGAGCATGCGGAACTCCGCCTCGCCCGGCCCCGCGATATCGGCCAACGGACCGCCGTCCGGCACGAACGCCACCCCGCCCACCACCGTGCCCGGCCCGTCGACCGCGACATACACCTCGGACCCCGCAGCCCGCCCCGCCACATCACGCAGCACCGACAGATACGGGTCGTCCTCCCCCAACTCCAGCAGACCGCCCCGCAGATACGCCTGCGCGGTCAGCTCACCGAGCTCGGCGTACTCGCCCGGCCCGATCCTCCTGATCGTGATGTCCATGCGAGGCAGTGTGCAACAGCACGAGCCGGAAGGCCGCCCCATTACCTGGCGCAGAGACCCGCCCTGGCGAAACGCGGGCGGGGCCGGGAAGCCCGAAGACTTCCCGGCCCCGCCGCCGGGCAACCGAACCGTCAGGCCGCGCCCTCACCGAGGTACGCCGCCCGGATCCGGGTGTCCGCGAGCAGATCCGCAGCCGGACCCGACATCGCCACCTCACCCGTCTCCAGGACATAGCCACGGTTCGCGAGGCCCAGGGCCTGCGTGGCGTTCTGCTCGACCAGCAGCACCGTCGTGCCCTGCTTGTTGATCTCCTCGATGATCTCGAAGATCTGCTGCACGATCAGCGGCGCCAGACCCATCGACGGCTCGTCCAGCAGCAGCAGCTCCGGCTTGCCCATCAGGGCACGGCCGATCGCCAGCATCTGCTGCTCACCGCCCGAAAGCGTGCCCGCCTGCTGCGAACGCCGCTCCGCGAGACGCGGGAAGAGCGTGAACACCCGGTCCATCTCGGCCGTGTCGACCGAGCTGAAGCGGTACGCGCCCATCTCCAGGTTCTCGCGCACGGTCATCGTCGCGAAGACCCGCCGGCCCTCGGGCACATGCCCGATGCCGAACTGCACGAGCTCGTGCGACTTGATCCCGTCGATGCGCTCACCGCGCAGCAGCACCTCGCCGTGGCGCGGCTGGAGCATGCCCGAGATCGTGCGGAGCGTCGTCGTCTTACCCGCGCCGTTGCCGCCGAGCAGGGCCACGATCTCGCCCTTGCGCACGGTCAGATCGATGCCCTTGAGCGCCTCGATGGCGCCGTAGAACACCCGCATGCTCTTCAGCTCGAGCAGCGTCTCTTCCGAAGTGCCCGCCGTGCCGGCGTCCTTCTGCAGCTCAGTCGTGGTGCTCACTTGCCGCTCTCCTCGTCCGACACGGTCTTGCCCGGCGCACTGCTCTCCGACGCCGCCTCCGCCGAAGCGCCCTCCGGCGCCTCCTCCGACGCACCGTCGGAGCCGGGCTCGTCCGAAACCGGCCCGTCCCCGGCGTCCTCGGCGTCGTCCCCGGCCGCCACCTCGGCGACAGCGGGCTCCTGGGCCTGAGCCGGCACCACTGCCTCCTCCGCCGCGGCCTGCTGCTCCGCGATGACGGCCTGAACCGCCTCCGCGTCCTCCGTGGAAGCGCCCAGATAGGCCTCGATCACCGCCGGGTGCTGCTGCACCTCGCTCGGCGTACCCTCGGCGATCTTCTTACCGAAGTTGAGGACCATCACCCGGTCCGCCACCGACATCACCAGGCGCATGTCGTGCTCGATCAGCAGCACGCTGATGCCCAGCTCGGTGTTGATACGGCGGATCAGCTGCTCCAGCTCCAGCTTCTCCGTCGGGTTCGTACCGGCGGCGGGCTCGTCCAGCAACAGCACCTGAGGATCCGTGGCCAGGGCTCGCGCGATCTCCAGACTCCGCTGGTCACCGTACGACAGGCTGCCCGCGATCTCGTTCAGCTTGTTCTCGAGACCCACGAACTTCAGCAGCCGGTGCGCACGTTCGTCACTGAGCCGCTCCGCCTTACGGGCGTTCGGCAGACCCAGCATGATCGACACCGGCCCGGCCTTCAGCCGCGTCTCCGCCGCGATCTTCACGTTCTCCAGCGCCGTCAGCGCCGAGAACAGCCGGATGTTCTGGAACGTACGCGCCACGCCCACCCGGTTGACCAAGTGCGGCTTACTGCCCAGCAGGGACTTCTCGTCGCCGTCCTTCGAACGGAAGACGATCTTGCCCTCCTGCGGCGTGTACGCGCCGGTGAGCGAGTTGAACAGCGAGGTCTTGCCCGCACCGTTCGGCCCGATCACCGCCAGGACCTCGCCCCGGAGCATGTTCACGTTCACATGATCCAGACAGGTCAGCCCGCCGAACCGCAGTGTCACATCGGAAGCCTGCAGCACCAGGTCGGCGCCGGCCGCCGCGGGCTGCGCCCCCGCGGTCGCATCGCTCTTCACGTCGGTGCTCATCAGAACTTGCCTCCCGCCGGCTCGGACATCGCGTCCGCGTCGCCGATGCCTTCCTCCGCCATCTTCAGCTCACGCTGCCTTCGGCGGGACGGCCAGACACCCTGCGGCCGGTAGATCATCATGATCACGAGCAGCGCGCCCAGATACATGTACCGGTCGGACGGGTCCACCCAGTCCTTCAGCGCCTCGGGCAGCCACACCAGGATCGCCGTACCGATCAGCACACCCGGGATCGAGCCCATGCCACCGAAGATGACGTAGGCCAGGATCAGGATGGACTGAAGCAGCGGGAAGACCTCCGGGTTGATGTACCCGTACTTACTGGTGAAGATCACGCCCGCGACACCCGACGTCGAGGCGCCGATCGCGAAGGCCATCAGCTTGAACTGCACCGTGTTGACGCCGTTCGCCGCCGCCGCGATCTCGTCCTCACGGATCGCCGTCCACGCACGCCCGACCCTCGAGTGCTCGAGGCGCGAGAACAGAATGATCACCAGGACGATGAAGAAGACCAGCAGATACCAGTAAGGCAGCGGCTTGATCGACCACTTGTACTCGAGACCCGCGAAGTCGATCGAGAAGTCGGGGATCAGACGCGCGCCCTGCGGGCCACCGGTCAGCCCGTCGGCGTTCTTCGCGACCAGGTAGATGATCTCGTGGAAACCGAGCGTCACGATCGCCAGGTAGTCGCCACGAAGCCGCAGCGTCGGAGCACCCAGCACCAGACCGAAGACCAGACACGTGACAACAGCGACGGGAATCACCCAGAAGTTGTTGAGCACCACCGGCGGTTCGATCGGCAGCCGGCCCGTCCAGTACGCCGTCGAGTACGCACCCACGGCGAAGAAGGCGAAGAAGCCGAGGTCCAGCAGACCCGCCCAGCCGATCACCACGTTGAGGCCGATCGCCAGCAGCGCGAAGATCGCGATCTGGTCCACCAGCACCGTCTGCCAGGTCCGCTCAAGACCCGACGGAATGACCAGCACAAGAATCAGCAGGACCGCGATGCCGCCCAGCTTCAGCCGCTTGTCGGACTGGAACCGCCCCCGCAGCGAACCCACCGGGCCGCCCGACGTGGCCGACTTCGCCGACTCCCTGGCCTTCGTCACCGCGCCCTTGATCGGCGTGGCCGCGAACTCCCGCAGCGCCCACACACCCACCGTGAGCGCCAGGCAGATCCACAGATTCGGGCCGGTGACCGTCGACTCGATGGAGAAGAAGATGTCACGGGTGTTTCCCTGCTCGCCCGTGACCAGGGCCAGCAGCACACCGAGGGCGATCATCGCCCACAGCCGCGAGAAACGCTCCGACCGGTACCACGCCGTACGACGCAGCTTCGCCGCCGCCGACGGCGTCAGGTTCTTCGAGGTGTCGACCGTGCTCATGCCGCCCTCCCCACTCGCTCACCGAGGATGCCCATCGGGCGGAACATCAGCACCAGGATCAGCACCACCATGGCCGAGACGCTGCGCCACTCGTCGCCGAGCAGCGGCACCGTCATCGTCTCCACGATGCCGATCAGGATGCCGCCGAACATCGCACCGCGGATGTTGCCGATACCGCCCACAACGGCGGCGGCGAACGCGGTGATGCCGGGGATGAAGCCCATCGTGTACGAGACCTGGTTCAGGTTGGCGAACAGGAAGCCCGCCACACCGCCCAGGACGCCGCCGATGATGAAGGTGCGGGAGATGACGCGGTCGATGTCGACACCCATCAGGCCCGCCACCTCGGCATCCTGCGCCACCGCGCGGATGCCCTTGCCGAGCTTGGTCCGGTTCACGACCAGGTCGAGACCGATCATCATGACCACGGCCGTCGCGAACTGCAGCAGTTGCGTGATGTTCACGCCCGCACCGAAGATCGAGAACACGTTGTGGTTGTCGTACATCTCCGGCAGCGGCAGCGGGTCACGCCCGAAGAGCTTGCCGGCCAGGTTGTACAGGAAGAACGAGGCGCCGATCGCGGTGATCAGGAAGATCAGGCGAGGTGCGCCGCGCCTGCGCAATGGTCGGTACGCGACCTTCTCCAGGCCGTACGCCGTGACACCGCCGAACAACGCCGACCCCGCCATGGCGAGGGCAACGAAGCCTATGGAGGCCAGGGCGGACGGATTGTCCCCCGGATTGACCAGCTGAAGGACGATGAGGCTGCCGTACGCGCCGAGCATGAACACCTCGCTGTGCGCGAAGTTGATCAGCTGCAGCACACCGTAGACAAGGGTGTAGCCGATGGCGATGACGGCGTACAGCGAGCCGAGCATCACCCCTAGGACGAGATAGTCCCAGAATTCCTGAAGGGACATGGAGCAGACTTCCTTGTGGGAGCTGAGCGGGCCCGGCGCTCGTGGCGACGAGAGCAGCCCGCGGGCGAAACATTCGATCAGTGAGGCGAAACAGTCAGGGGGCCGATCGCCCCACTTCGCGGACGGGGGCCGGGAGAACTACCGCCTCCCGGCCCCCGGTCGCATGGCATCAGCCACTGAGGGCCGTTGCCCCAGCGTCAGCCGGCCAGCTCGTTGATGTTGCCCTGGTAACCGATCTTCCCGCCCTTGACCTGGTACAGGTAGACGTCGGTGCCCTTGAACTCACCGTTCTCACCGAAGGAGAAGGTCTTCGTCAGACCCTTGTACGAAGCCTTCGCCAGCGCATCGCGCAGAGCCTCGCGCTCGACGTCGGCGCCGGCCTTCTTGACCTCGGCGATGATCATGTTGGTGATGTCGTACGCCTCGGCGGAGTACGTACCGGGGGCCCGGCCGAACTCCTTCTGGTACTCCTCGGCGAACTTCTTCGTACCCGCCTCGACGGTGGCGTCGGTGCAGGGGCAGGTGAGGAACCAGTTCTCGGATGCGTCACCGGCGAGCTCGACGAACTTCATGTCGTTCGAGCCGTCGCCCGAGATGCCCGCGCCCTTGTAGCCGGCGTCCTTCAGCTTCTTCGCGAACGGCGCCAGGTCCTGGTAGTACCCGGCGTAGATCAGCGCGTCGGCCTTGGAGTTGACGACGTCCTTCGCGGTCGCGGAGTAGTCCGGCGTCTTCTGCGGCACGGACTTCTTGACGACCGTGATGCCGGCGTCCTTCAGACCCTTCTCGGCGACAGTCGCCAGGCCCACGCCGTAGTCGGTCTTGTCGTCGATCAGGTAGACCTTCTTGGCCTTCAGCTTCTTGGCGTAGTAGGTCGCCATGCCGGCGCCCTGCATGTTGTCGTTGGGGACACCGCGCAGGAAGCTGGTGAAGCCGTTCTCCTTGTCCGTCAGCAGCGGGTTGGTCGCCGACGGGGAGACCGTCACCAGACCCGACTCCGCGTACAGCGGGGAGGACGTGTTGGTCGGGCCGGAGAAGGCCGGGCCGACCACTGCGGCGACGCTCTCGTCGTCGATGATCTTCTGCGCGGCGGCCGTGGCCTTGTCCGGCAGACCCTGGTCGTCACCGGCGACGTACTCGAGCTTGAAGTCGAGGTCGCCCTTGGCGTTGGCCTGGTCGATGGCCAGCTTGACGCCGTTCTGCATGTTCTCGCCCAGGGCGACGTTGTCGCCGGAGAGCGGGCCCTGGAAGGCGATCTTCACGGCGCCGTCGCCGCCACCCGAATCACTGCCGCACCCGGTCAATGCCAGGGCACCCACAGCCAGCGGTATGGCGAGCTTGACGATGGTCTTGTTCAGCACTACGAACCCCTTGGAGCCGCCCGAACGATTCTGTCTGCGGGAGAAGTTGGCATCCCCGCGCAGGACACCGCTTGTCCGTGCGGTGTGCGGGGAATGTAATCGGGCGTTCGGGCATGCGGATAGGTGACCGAACGATGTGTGATCGCCCTGTGACCTGAGTCATGCGCCGGAAACAGAACACTCCTTACCGGCGACCGGACATGTCAGCAGCGATCCACAGCTTCCCGACAACTCGCACATGATCTTCACGGCCATGCTCGCATCCCCGCACACACCGCCGCTGAACAGGGAAGTTCCCAGCCACGCGAGCGACCGGAACTGTCCGGATCACGACCCCGTCGAACCTGCCCGGCACCCCAGAACCGCGTCCGCCGTCTCACCCCGCGGCCCACCGTGTCGTGTTCGCGTCACCCTAGGGCGCGGCCGTCACTTCCGGAAGCAGCGGGAACCACCTTCACAACATCCCCCGGAACATCACGGGACCCCCGGCCACCATGTGACCGGGGGTCCCGTCCGACATGCACCGCGGGCTACTGCCCCTTCGCGGCCTTCTTCTCCTCGGCATCCTCGATGACCGCCTCGGCGACCTGCTGCATCGACAGCCGACGGTCCATCGACGTCTTCTGGATCCACCGGAACGCCGCAGGCTCCGTCAGCCCGTACTGCGTCTGCAGAATGCTCTTCGCGCGATCCACCAGCTTGCGCGTCTCCAGCCGCTGCGAGAGATCCGCGACCTCCTGCTCCAGCGCCTTCAGCTCGGTGAACCGGGACACCGCCATCTCGATGGCCGGCACGACGTCGCTCTTGCTGAACGGCTTCACCAGATACGCCATCGCCCCGGCGTCCCGCGCCCGCTCGACGAGATCCCGCTGCGAGAAGGCCGTCAGCATCAGAACCGGCGCGATGGACTCCTCCGCGATCTTCTCGGCCGCGGAGATCCCGTCGAGCACGGGCATCTTCACATCCAGGATCACGAGGTCCGGCCGGTGCTCCCGAGCAAGCTCGACGGCCCGCTGCCCGTCCCCCGCCTCACCGACGACGGAGTAGCCCTCTTCCTCGAGCATCTCTCTGAGGTCGAGCCGGATGAGGGCCTCGTCCTCGGCGATGACGACGCGGGTCGTCAGCGGCGGAACGTGCGACTTGTCGTCGTCATCGGAGATGGGCTGGGGCGACTCGGGGGCGGTCACGGGACTCCTTGTTCCAATACGGGGTGCTCACCCTGAGCCTACCCAGCTGCGGTAAGGTAGTGCGCAGCCGATCAAGGACAACCTTCGATTTCGCAAGCCCCGGTAGCCCAATTGGCAGCAGGCAATGGATTCAAAACCCATACAGTGTCGGTTCGAGTCCGACCCGGGGCACTTCTCCTTGGATTCCAAGGTCATTCCCAGGATCACGCGCTTCACGTGATCAGGTGATTGCACCGCAAAGCACCTCCGCGAGGTTCCGCCCGCAACATGCTCGAGAGCATGTACGACGTGGATACGCGCAAACGAGTCCTCGCACTCGTCGAGCAAGGTCGCAGCCTCAACTCCGTCAGCAACGAAACCGGGATATCCCGCGCCGCAATTCGCTCATGGCAGAGGCGCCTTGACCCGCAGCACAGTACGACGTGTCCACGCTGCTGCCGTGTTCCTGGGCTCCCGGAGGACCGCCCGAGTTACGCATACCTACTCGGCCTCTACCTCGGAGACGGCTGTATCAGCTCCCTTCGTCGGGGCGTGTACTTCCTGAGGATCGCCTGTGCCGATGCCTGGCCGGGCCTCATCGACGCCTGCGCCGAGGCTGTCCAAGCAGCCCGTCCGCACAACAAGGTGTTCCGCGTACGAAGCCAGGGCTGCCAGTATGTGACCGCACACAGCAAGCACTGGCCCTGCCTCTTCCCTCAACACGGCCCGGTAGAAAGCACGAGCGCAAGATCGCCCTCGAGCCCTGGCAGCAGGAGATCGTCGACGCCCACCCATGGGACTTCGTGCGCGGTCTGATCCACTCCGACGGCTGCCGTATCACCAACTGGACCACCCGCATCGTCGGTGGCGAGCGCAAGCGCTACGAGTACCCGCGGTACTTCTTCACCAACGTCTCGGACGACATCCGGCAGCTGTACACCGACACTCTCGACACGCTCGGCGTCGAGTGGAAACACTGCACCCGCAACGGCAATCCCTACAACATCTCCGTCGCCCGACGCGCGTCCGTCGCTCTCATGGACGCGCACGTCGGGCCGAAGTACTGAGCGTCATCCGCTACTTCAGGCTCTCGCCGATGTGATGGACGCGGACGAGGTTCGTCGAGCCCGCGACGCCCGGTGGGGAGCCGGCGGTGATCACCACGATGTCGCCCCTCGCGCAGCGGCCGATGCGCAGCAGTTCCTCGTCGACCTGGGCCACCATCGCGTCGGTGGACTCGACGTGGGGGCCGAGGAAGGTTTCGACTCCCCAGGTGAGGTTGAGCTGGGAACGCGTGGCCGGGTCGGGGGTGAAGGCCAGGAGGGGGATCGGTGAGCGGTAGCGGGACAGTCGCCTGACGGTGTCGCCGGACTGGGTGAAGGCGACGAGGAACTTGGCGCCGAGGAAGTCGCCGATCTCCGCGGCGGCTCGGGCGACGGCGCCGCCCTGGGTGCGGGGCTTGTTGCGGTCGGTCAACGGGGGCAGCCCCTTGGCGAGGACGTCCTCCTCGGCCGCGATGACGATGCGGGCCATCGTGCGGACGGTTTCGACGGGGTATTTGCCGACGCTGGTTTCGCCGGAGAGCATCACCGCGTCGGCGCCGTCGAGGACGGCGTTGGCGACGTCGGAGGCCTCGGCGCGGGTGGGGCGGCTGTTGTCGATCATCGAGTCGAGCATCTGGGTGGCGACGATGACCGGCTTGGCATTGCGCTTGGCGAGTTTGATGGCGCGCTTTTGGACGATCGGCACCTGCTCGAGGGGCATTTCGACGCCGAGGTCGCCGCGCGCGACCATGATTCCGTCGAATGCGGCGACGATGTCGTCGATGTTCTCGACCGCCTGCGGCTTTTCCACCTTGGCGATGACGGGGAGGCGTCGGCCTTCCTCGTCCATGACGCGGTGGACGTCTTCGATGTCGCGGCCGCTTCGTACGAAGGAGAGGGCGATGATGTCGGCGCCGATGCCGAGGGCCCAGCGGAGGTCTTCGACGTCCTTTTCGGAGAGGGCGGGGACGGAGACGGCGACGCCGGGGAGGTTGAGCCCTTTGTGGTCGGAGACCATGCCGCCTTCGACGACTTTGGTGTGGACGCGGGGGCCGTCGATCTCGGTGACTTCCAGGGCGACCTTGCCGTCGTCCACGAGGATGCGCTCGCCGCGGGTGACGTCGGACGTCAGTCCCTGGTAGGTGGTGCCGCAGGTGTGCCGGTCGCCTTCGACGTCCTCGACGGTGATGGTGAACGTGTCGCCGCGTTCAAGGAGTACGGGTCCTTCGCGGAATCGGCCGAGGCGGATCTTCGGGCCTTGAAGGTCGGCGAGGATGCCTACGCTTCGGCCGGTTTCGTCGGAGGCCTTGCGTACGTGCTGGTATCGCTCCTCGTGGTCGGCGTAGGTGCCGTGGCTGAGGTTGAAGCGGGCGATGTCCATTCCGGCTTCGACCAGTGCCTTGATCTGGTCGTATGTGTCGGTGGCGGGGCCCAGGGTGCAGACGATTTTCGCTCGGCGCATGATTCGAGCCTAGAGCTTACTGATGGGTAGAGAATTGGTCGTGCATGACTACTCAACAACCTTTGCATGAAGGGCTCTTGACAAGTGTTGAATTGTGCGCGGGCGTGCTCTGATGAGCATATGGGCGCGCGGGGTCACAGCTGCGGCGGTGTCATGGTGAAGCGCGCATTCACCTGGGCGTAGACCGTCTGGCGCTGAGGTTCGAGGTCGAGGGCGGGGGCGGCCTCCGTCTGGGCCGCTCCGGCGAACGCGGCCATCCGCATGCCTCCGGGGGCCGCGGGCCCGCCGTAGGGGGCCGCGTTCTCCGCGCCGAGGTCGGCCAGTTCCACCAGGGCGGCGAGCCGGCCGCCGATGGCTTCTGCGTACTCCCGGGCACGCTGCACGGCTTCGCGTACCGCTTGGCGGCGGGCTTCGCCGTGGGCGGGTGAGTCGGGGCGAAGGGACCACCAGGGGCCGTCGACGCGGGTGAGTTCGAGGTCGGCGAGGCGGGTGGTGGCTTCGCCGAGGGCGGTGAAGTCGTTCAGTACGGCGGTGATGTGGACGCGGCCGTGGTAGGCCCTGACGCGCTCGCCCCGGCCGTGCCGGCCGAGTTCGGGGCTGATGGAGAACGCGCCGGTCTCCAGCTTCTCGACGGCGTCGCCGTAGGCCTTGACGAGCTCGATCACGGTGCCGTTTCGCCGGGTGAGGTCTTCGAGCGCGCTGCGCCGGTCGGTGCCGCGGGCGCTGACGGTGATGCCGATGCGGGCGATTTCGGGGTCGAATTCGAGGCGGGCCTCTCCGCGCACGGCGACGCGGGGCGCCTGGGGGGTGCCGTAGGGCGTGGCGGGCATGGGTACGTCGGTCGTCACGGCTGCTCTCCCTGTCGCGGCGGCGGGGCCTGTCCCGTGGATGGTCCGGGTCGGAACGGCCCTTGTGATGACACTCTCCCATCCGGGCCGGACGACGGCTGGTCATCGGATCGAAACCCTTGGGGGGTGTTGCGGGGTGGTGCTCCTGGGTCAGAATCTACGCGCGTTGTGCACCGGGGCGCACCGGTGTGCGCCTGGATCGAGGGAGAAGAGATGCCGCTCAACCGTAGGACGTTCCTTGGGCGTTCGGCCGCCGCCGGGGCCGGTGTGGCAGTGGCCGGGAGTGCCGCCGTGCCCGCGTCGGCCGCGACCGGGGGCGGGGGCGCGGGTCGTGGACGTCGGCGGAAGCGGTACTCGTTCACCGTTCTGGGCACGACCGATCTGCACGGAAACGTCTTCAACTGGGACTACTTCACGGACAAGGAGTTCGACGACAAGGCGCACAACGACGTGGGCCTGGCGAAGATCTCGACCTTGGTGAATCAGGTCCGTGAGGAGAAGGGCCGGCGCAACACGCTGCTGATAGACGCCGGTGACACCATCCAGGGCACTCAGTTGTCGTACTACTACGCCAAGGTCGATCCGATCACCGCCGAGCGCGGTCCGGTGCATCCGATGGCGCAGGCGATGAACGCCATCGGATACGACGCCGCGGCGCTGGGCAACCACGAGTTCAACTACGGCATTCCGGTGCTGCGGAAGTTCGAGGAGCAGTGCCGCTTCCCGCTGCTGGGCGCGAACGCGCTGGACGCGAAGACGCTGCGCCCGGCGTTCGCGCCGTACAGCATGCACCGGCTGTGCACCCCGCACGGCCGGGATGTGAAGGTCGCGGTCCTCGGTCTGACGAATCCGGGGATCGCCATCTGGGACAAGCAGAACGTCAGCGGGAAGATGGTGTTCCCGGGGCTGGAGGAGCAGGCGGCGAAGTGGGTTCCGAGGCTTCGCTCGATGGGCGCCGACGTGGTGATCGTCTCCGCGCACTCGGGCTCCAGCGGCACCTCTTCGTACGGTGACCAGCTCCCCTACGTCGAGAACGCGGCCGGCCTGGTCGCGGAGCAGGTGCCGGGTATCGACGCGATTCTGGTGGGCCATGCGCACACGGAGATTGCGGAGTATTTCGTCACCAACAAGGAGACCGGCAACCAGGTGGTGCTGTCCGAGCCGCTGAAGTGGGGTCAGCGGCTGACGCTGTTCGACTTCGATCTGGTGTGGGAGAAGGGGCGCTGGACGGTCGAGAAGGTCGGCGCGCAGGTGTTGAACTCCAACACGGTCGCGGAGGACCCGCGGATCACCGGGCTGCTGGGCGACGAGCACAAGAAGGTCGTCGCCTACGTCAATCAGGTCATCGGCACGTCGACCGCCGCCATGTCCACGGCCGCCGCGCCCTGGAAGGACGAGCCGATCATCGATCTGATCAATCACGTCCAGGCGGAGACGGTCAGGGCGGCGCTGGCCGGGGGCGAGCACGCGGCGCTGCCGGTGCTGTCGCAGGCGTCGTGCTTCTCCCGTACGGCGTCGATTCCGGCCGGCGAGGTGACGATCAAGGACGCGGCGGGTCTCTACCCGTTCGAGAACACCCTTGAGGCGCGGCTGGTGACGGGTGCTCAGTTGAAGGAGTATCTGGAGTTCTCGGCGCGGTACTACGTGCAGACACCGGCCGGCGCTCCTGTCGACACGTCGAAGCTGACGAACGCAGACGGTACGCCGGACTACAACTACGACGCGGTCCATGGCCTGACGTACGACATCGACATCGCGAAGGCGGCCGGTTCGAGGATCGCGAACCTGTCGTTCGAGGGCGCGCCGATCGACCCTGCGGCACGGTTCGTGCTTGCGGTCAACAACTACCGGGCGAGCGGCGGCGGCAACTTCCCGCATGTGGCCGCGGCCCAGCAGTTGTGGGCGAACTCGGAGGAGATCCGGAACACGATCATCGGGTGGGTGCAGGCCAAGGGCACGGTCGACCCGGCGGAGTTCGCGTCGGTGGGCTGGAAGCTGACGCGTGACGGGGTGCCTGTCTTCTAGTGGGGAGGCTCAGCACTCCAGTGGGGTGAGCGCGGGCGCCTGGCCGGGAATGCCGGGCGCTTCGCGTCGTTCGAGACCGAAGCTGGTGAACGCGGTGCGGCGGGGCAGCGGGTAGGGCTCTTTGCCTGTGAGGGTGTTGAGAATGCTGGCGCTGCGCCAGGCGGCGAGGCCGAGATCGGGTGCGCCGACGCCGTGGGTGTGCCGTTCGGCGTTCTGCACGTAGAGGGATCCGGTCACGGCCGGGTCGAGCTTCAGCCGGAACTCGCCGTCGACGACGGGGCGTCCGGTGGAGTCGCGGCGCATGTACGGGTCGAGTCCGGCGAGGAGCTGGTCGAGCGGCCGCTCTCGGTAGCCGGTGGCGAGGACGACGGCGTCGGTGGTGAGGCGGGAGCGGCTGCCCTGCTGGGTGTGCTCGAGGTGCAGCTCGACCTTGGTGGTGGCGACCCGGCCGGCGGTGCGGACGGTGACGCCGGGGGTGAGGACGGTGTCGGGCCAGCCGCCGTGCATGCTGCGGCGGTAGAGCTCGTCGTGGATGGCGGCGATGGTGTCGGCGTCGATGCCTTTGTGGAGCTGCCACTGTCGGGGCACGAGGTCGTTGCGGACCTTCTCGGGCAGGTGGTGGAAGTAGCGGGTGTAGTCGGGTGTGAAGTGCTCCAGGCCGAGTTTGGAGTACTCCATGGGGGCGAAGGCCTCCGTCCGGGCGAGCCAGTGCAGTTTCTCCGCTCCCGTCGGCCGGGAGCGCAGCAGGTCGAGGAAGACCTCGGCGCCGGACTGCCCCGAGCCGATGACGGTGACGTGCTCGGCGGCCAGTAGCCGTGCCCGGTGTTCGAGGTAGTGGGCGGAGTGGATGACGGGCACGGCGGGCGCCTCGGCGAGTGGGCGGAGCGGCTCCGGTACGTACGGCTCGGTGCCGACGCCGAGTGCGATGTTGCGGGTGTAGGCGCGGCCGAGCGCTTCGGCCTCGCCGTCCGGGTCGAGTTGGGTGAAGTCGACCTCGAACAGGTCGCGTTCCGCGCTCCAGCGGACGGCGTCGACCTGGTGGCCGAAGTGCAGGCCGGGCAGGTTGTCGCCGACCCAGCGGCAGTAGGCGTCGTATTCGGCTCGCTGGATGTGGAATCGCTCCGCGAAGTAGAACGGGAACAGCCGGTCGCGGGAGCGCAGATAGCTGAGGAACGACCAGGGGCTGGTGGGATCGGCGAGGGTGACGAGGTCGGCGAGGAACGGCACTTGGAGTGTGGAGCCCTCGATGAGGAGTCCGGGGTGCCAGCGGAAGACCGGCTGCTGCTCGAAGAAGGTGGCCGCCAGTCCGCCGGGGACACCGTGGGCGAGGGCGGCGAGGGACAGGTTGAACGGGCCGATGCCGATGCCCACGAGGTCGTGCGGCTGGTCGAGCTGTTCGGTCGGTGGCGTGCCGGTCATCGGGGTGTGCTGCCTTCCACGAGTTCGGTCAGGGCTTCGAGGGCGTCGGAGGTGATGTGGGGGTTGAGCAGGGTTGCCTTGAGCCAGAGCCGGCTGTCGGCGCGGGCGCGGCCGAGAACGGCGCGGCCCCGGGTGAGCAGGTTGCGCCGGATTTCGGCGACCTCTTCGTCGGTGGCTCCGACGGGCCGGAACAGCACGGTGGTGAGCGTGGGCCGCTCGTACAGCTCGAGCCGGGGGTGCTTGTCGACAAGGTCGGCGAGGTCGGCGGCGGCGGCACAGGCGCGGTCGACGAGGGCTCCGAGTCCGGTGCGGCCGAGTGCCCTGAGGGTGACGGCGATCTTGAGGATGTCGGGGCGCCGGGTGGTGCGGAGGGAGCGCCCGAGGAGGTCGGGCAGTCCGGCGTCGGTGTCGTCGTCGGCGTTGAGGTATTCGGCGGTGTGGGCCAGGGGCGCGAGATGTGCCGCCTCTGGCACGGCGAGCAGTCCTGCCGCAACGGGCTGCCAGCCCAGCTTGTGCAGGTCGAGCGTGACGGAGTGGGCCCGCTCCAGGCCGGCGAGGAGGTGGCGCCGCTCGGCGCTGAACAGGAGCGGGCCGCCGTAGGAGGCGTCGACGTGCAGTTCGGCGCGGTGGCGGTCCGCGAGGCCGGCGAGCTCGGGGAGCGGGTCGATACGCCCGGTGTCGGTGGTGCCGGCGGTGGCGACGACGAGGAGCGGACGACCGTGGAGTTCGGTGAGTGTGCCGTCGAGGGAGGCGGGGCCGCGGACCGTGACGGGCTGGGGCAGGCCGAGGAGCCAGGCGGCACGGCGCACCGAGTGGTGGGCGGTGTCGGCGCAGACCACTTGAAGCGCCGGTCCGTGCCGCTCGCGGGCGAGCAGCAGGGCGAGCTGGTTGGATTCGGTGCCGCCGGTGGTGACGAGGGCGTCGGGGGCGGTTGCCTGGGGGTAGACGTCGGCGGCCAGTACGCGCGTGACGTGCGCTTCGAGCGCGGAGGCGGCGGGGGCCTGGTCCCAGGAGTCCATGGACGGGTTGAGTGCGGAGGCCGCGAGGTCGGCGGCGACCGCGAGCGCGAGCGGCGGGGTGTGGAGGTGGGCCGCGCACAGGGGGTCGGCGGGGTCGGCGGCACCGTGGGCGACGGCGCGGACGAGGGTGCGCAGGGCGGTTTCCGCGCCGTCGCCGGTCTCGGGCAGTACCTCGCCCACGGCCTGCCGTACCCGCTGGTGGACAGCCTGTGGCCCCCCGGCCGGCACGGGCCCGCCACGCGCCGCCGCCCCCTCCGCGAGCGCGTCGAGCACGACGGCGAGCAGGGGGCGCAGCGCGTCGGGGCCGGTGGTTCCTCCCGCGAGGGGCGGGGTGTGCGGCATGGGCGGGTCCTTCGGCGAGACGCGGGGTGTCACTCCACGGTGGCGAGGGGGCCGGTGGGGTGCCCGCAGATCTCAACGATCGGAACCCGAAAGTGGTATTGGGATGGAGGGGGCCGGGGCGGGTGGGCTCGGGCTGCTATGGGAATCCGGGGCAGGCCCCGGACGCCGTACCGCGCTTCGCACGTCGTCAGTCTCCCGTTACGGCCCGGCGGCTGTGCGGGTAGGGGGAGTTCCCCCGGACGGGCCGACGTTAGCAGCAGCCATTCTTTTCGACGAGATCGCCCGCCAGGAGGGCAAGCTGACGCTGG
>NZ_JBEXRZ010000067.1:0-34996 GCF_040613325.1 Streptomyces sp. NPDC006283
TCCCGGCCGGCGCCATGGCCGCCGGGCTCGCCGTCACGACCGGCGTCGGAGCGGCACAGGCGTCAGAAGGGGTGCACGCCCACCGGTGCGGCGGGCGGCGGGCCGTAGCCCTCCGCGATGCGCTGGTGATAGGTCTGCCGGTCGATGACCTCCAGGCCGACGATCTCCCAGGGCGGGAGTTTGGCCGTGGCACGGTGTTCGCCCCACAGCCGCAGGGCGACGGCCGCCGCGTCGTGCAGGTCGCGTGCCTCCTCCCAGTAGCGGATCTCCGCGTGGTCGTTCGCGTACCGGCTGGTGAGCAGGAAGGGATGGTCGTGGGCCAGTTGCTCCAGGCCGCGCCGGACCTCCTTCAGCGGAGCCTCCTGGCCGGAGACGCTGAGGGTGATGTGCCACAGCCTCGACAGCACGCGTTCCTCGGTGCGGCTGCCGGGCAGGGCCCCGGTCTCCGCCGCACCCGTGGCTGCCGCGGGGCCGTGGACGGTCATCCGGTCGCCGCGACCCGCATCGGCGTCGGTCCGCAGGTCGCCGGAGCCTTCGGCCCGCCCTTCATCGCGAGCGTCCACGGGTTCGTCGGTGCGCCCGTCACCGAAGTCGGCGCCCGCCCCGACGCTGGTCAGGGCACGCTCGTCGCCTCCCGTCCGGCGGACATGGGGCGGCCGCCCGTTGCCTCGGGGCACATCCCCAGGGCGCGCTCGTCTCACCGGCCGCCTCCTGTTGCTGCGTCGCTGCGTCGTTGTTCCGAACCCCGCATACCCCCGCAACAAAGTTGACCAGCCCGCGGCGTGGCGTGGGGTCGTTTTGGTAAAGGTCTCTGCCCGAAGGCGGGACTTTCCCCACTTTCAGGGGGGAAGGACGACTCCTTCAGGGGTGAAGGACGACCAGATCGTCCCTGTGCACGACCTCCCGCTCGTACTCCGGGCCCAGCTCCTTGCCCAGTTCCCGCGTGGAGCGGCCGAGCAGCTGCGGGATCTCCTTGGCGTCGAAGTTGACCAGCCCGCGGGCCACTGCCCGCCCCGCGGCATCCCGCAGTTCCACGGGGTCGCCGGCGCTGAACTCGCCGTCGACTGCGGCGATCCCGGCCGGCAGCAGCGACTTCCTGCCGTCGACGACCGCCTTCACGGCGCCGTCGTCGAGGGTGAGGGATCCCTGCGGGGTGGAGGCGTGCGCGAGCCACAGGAGCCGGTCGGCGGAGCGGCGCCCGGTGGCGTGGAAGTACGTGCCGGTTGCGCGGCCGGCGAGGGCGTCGGCGGCACGGCTCGCGGAGGTGAGGACGACGGGGACCCCGGCGGCCGCCGCGATCCTGGCCGCCTCGACCTTGGTGACCATGCCGCCCGTGCCGACACCCGCCTTGCCCGCGCTGCCGATCTGCACGTGTGCGATGTCCTCGGGCCCGTGCACCTCGTCGATGCGGGAGGTGCCGGGGCGCGCCGGGTCGCCGTCGTAGAGCCCGTCGACGTCGGAGAGCAGGACGAGCAGATCGGCGCGCACGAGATGGGCGACGAGCGCGGCGAGCCGGTCGTTGTCGCCGAAACGGATCTCGTCCGTGGCCACGGTGTCGTTCTCGTTGACGATCGGGAGGGCGCCCATGGCGAGCAGCTGGTCGAGGGTCCGGTAGGCGTTGCGGTAGTGCGCGCGGCGGCTGGTGTCGTCGCTGGTGAGGAGCACCTGGCCGACGCGGACGCCGTAGCGGGCGAACGAGGCCGTGTAGCGGGCGACGAGCAGGCCCTGGCCGACGCTCGCGGCGGCCTGCTGACGGGCCAGGTCCTTGGGGCGGCGGGCCAGGCCGAGCGGCGCGAGGCCGGCCGCGATGGCCCCGGAGGACACCAGCACTATCTCCTTCTCGCCCCCGCTGCGGATCTTGGCGAGCACGTCGACGAGGGCGTCGACCCGGTCGGCGTCGAGTCCGCCGGCGGCGGTGGTCAGGGAGGAGGAGCCGACCTTGACGACGATCCGGCGGGCCTCGGTCACCTTGGCCCTCGCCTCGGCGCGGCCCGCGGTCCGGGTCCCCGCCGCGTGCGCCGCATCCTGTCGCCCCCCATGCCCTGCGCCCTGCCCCGGGGTGTCGTCGGGAGTCTGTCCTGCCACGCTCTGCCTCTCCTCTGTCACAAGGCCGAATGTATGCCAGTGCGCGAGCCGACTGCGCGGGCATTCCGTTCGGTGGACAGCGGCTTCCGGCCACGGCCGCGAGCTCGGTGCCGTCGGCACGCGGCCGGGGCGCACCGAAGGGGCCCGCTCTTAGCACGAGTTGTGTCGCGCGCGAAGTACACGTTCCGGACAACCGATAGGGTGCTGGTGGGCGGTGGCCCCCGCGATCGCGTCGGCGCGCGCCTGCCTCCTGCCCCCACATCTTCGACTCCGGTTCCCACAAGAGACGGGGCACAGTCGTGTCGGTCAAAGTGAGCGTCGTCATCCCGGTGTACAACCCCGGAAAGTACATCGATCCCTGCATTGACTCCCTCCTCGGCCAGACCTTGCCCGCCGAGCAGTTCGAGGTCGTGTTCGTCGACGACGGGTCCACCGACGACACGCCGGAGCGCCTCGACAAGCTGGCGGCACAGCACCCCCACTTCCGGGTGATTCACATTCCGAATTCGGGCTGGCCGGGCAAGCCGCGGAACATCGGAGTCGCCGAGGCCAGGGGCGAGTACGTCCAGTTCCTCGACCAGGACGACCACCTGGGCACCGACGCACTGCGCCGTCTCTACGACATGGGCCACCGCAACGGCTCCGACATCGTCATCGGCAAGGTGGCCAGCAACTTCCGAGGGGTGCCGCACGGCGTCTTCCGTACGAACCGCGAGAAGTGCACGCTGCGGAACGCGCCGCTGTTCGACAGCCTCACGCCGCACAAGATGTTCCGCACCGAGTTCCTGCGCGAGCACGGCATCGCCTACCCCGAGGGCAAGCGCCGCCTCGAGGACCAGCTGTACATGATGAAGGCGTACTTCCCCGCGCAGGTCGTCTCCATCCTCGGCACGTACACCTGCTACCACTACTCCAAGCGGGACGACGGCAAGAACGCCGGGTCGGCCAAGCTCGTCCCCGCGGGTTACTACGGCAACCTCCGCGAGGTCCTCGAGGTCGTCGTCGCCAACACCGAGCCGGGCCCGCTCCGGGACCGGGTGCTGCGCCGCTTCTACCGCGTGGAGATGCTCGGCCGCCTCAGCGAACCGGCGGTGCTGAAGTACGACGACGAGTTTCTGCGCGAGATGGTCGAGGCGGTACGCCCCCTCGCCCTGGAGTTCATGGGCGACTCGGTGCACGACGGCCTCGGCCCGATGCTGCGGATGCGCTCGACCCTGCTGCGCGAGAACAACGCGCAGGGGCTGGTCCGGCTCGCCCGGCTGGCCTCGTCCGTGAAGGGGACGGTGCGACTCGAGAACGTAGCCTGGGAGGCAGACGGCCGGATCGCCCTGACCCTCGCCGCACGTCTCGTGCACGGCGAGCAGCGCCTGCCGCTCAAGCTGCTGCGCCGCGACGAGCGGCTGTACGTCCATCCGGACATCACCTCCGGCTTCCTGCCCGACGGCGCCCTCCTCGACATCACCGACGACCTCGGCGGCTTCAAGTCCGAGCTGGCACTGCGCGACCGCGACAAGGCGGTCGAGTGGCCCTGCCCTGCCACGTTCGAGGTGCGGGTGGAGATGCTGGACGAGGAGGACGGGACCTGCGAAATCGTGCAGCGCGGCACGGGCCGGCTGGCTTCCGAGGGCGGCCGCAAGGGCCGTGGCAGCCTGCCACGCGGCTTCTGGGACGCCTGGGTGACGGTCCGCGGCCTCGGCCTCGTCCGCAGGGCACGGCTGGGCGCCGACCGCGAGGAGCACGTCGACGACCAGTGCATCCCGGCGCTGCTGTCCTCGCCCGCCCGGCCGGTCATCCCGTACTTCACGGACACGCACAGCAATCTCACGCTGGACGTCGCGCGCCGCGGCAAGAGGGTCGTCCCGTACCTGGAGGGGCGTCCCGTGCTGCGCATGCCCGGGCGATCGCCGCAACTGCGGCTCGACCTCTTCACCACGGGCAGCACCGCCCCCTCCATGGTCGAAGTGGTGCTCAGCAAACCGTCCGACGCGGCGGCCGGCCCGGCGGCGGCGTCCGAGGCTCTGGAGACCTCGGTGGTGCACTCGTTCCCGTGCGCCCTGCGTCCGGCGCAGGGCCGCGCCCATCTGGCCGTGCCGCGTCAGGTCGAGGGCGCCCCGGCCGGCACCTGGCAGCTCGGTGTGCGGCTCGACGGCGACAAGGACCGTCTCCTGCCGCTGTGCACGGCGGACGTGGACGGCAACGGCCGTATCCGGCTGGACGACAGCCTCGCCGCGCCCGATCCCGTGCTGCTGCGGAAGATCACCGCGCAGCGCCGCCGGGCGACGCTGCGCGGTGCCGCGCGGGCCGTCGCCGGACCGGTCGTCCGCCGGCTGCCGTCGGCCGGCCGCAAGAAGGTGCGCCGACTCGCGGCGAAGCTGCTCGGCTGACCTGCCACGGGCCGCCCCGGCTCATGAGGCCGACCGACCGGCAGTTCCACCCCCCGGCCCGCCCGGCTGACCCGCCCGGCCGATCCGCCGGGCCGATGTCCGATACACGACCGGAACGAGGACGTGATCACATGCGGCAGCTCTCCATCACCGGTGCCTGGGTGCATGAGCCGAAGATCTTCCAGGACAGCCGCGGAAGCTTCCACGAGTGGTTCAGGGAACCGGACTTCGTCGAGTCCGCGGGCCATCGTCTGCGCCTGGCCCAGGCCAACTGCTCGGTCTCCGGCCGCGGCACGCTCCGCGGCGTCCACTTCGCCGACGTCCCGCCGAGCCAGGCCAAGTACGTCAAGTGCGTCCGGGGCGCCGTCCTGGACGTCGTGGTGGACATCAGGGTCGGCTCTGCGACGTTCGGGCAGTGGGAGGCGGTCCGGCTGGACGACGTGGCCCATCACAGCGTCTATCTGTCCGAGGGCCTCGGTCACGCCTTCATGGCCCTCACGGACGATGCCACGGTCGTCTACCTCTGCTCCGCCGGTTACGCCCCCGAACGTGAGCACGGCATCCATCCTCTCGACCCGGATCTCGGCATCGAGTGGCCGGCGGGCATCACCCCGCTGCTCTCCGACAAGGACGCGGCAGCGCCGTCGCTCGCGGAGGCGGAGCGACAGGGGCTGCTGCCGCGGTACGAGGAGTGCACGGCGTTCGACGCCCAGCTGCGCGCGCAGGGCTGAGACACGAGAACGCCCCGGACACGAGAACGCCCCAGGGTCCGCCGGACCTGGGGCGTCGCTGCGACCGCTCAGCCGGTGAGCTTCTCGAGGCTCCTGCGCACCGGCACGAAGGCCGCGCGCGGGCGGCGCAACGCGCGCGCCCTGATCAGACCGGGCCAGAAGTCGGCGCCCAGCAGCGCCTCGGGCTGGACGGCGTTCTTCCGGACCAGCACCTCGTCCGGGACATCCTGCGGGTCCGGTACGACGAAGTCTTCGATGATCTTGTCGTACGCGTCCTTGAGAACGGTGCTCTCCGGGTTGGCGCCGAAGACGGCCAGCACGCCCGTCGGGGCGGTGTCCACCTCGACGACCACGAGGTCCGGCCGGTACTTCCGCAGCACCTGGGCGACCTTGTAGACGTCACCGGCCCAGAATTTGGTGTGCCGGTCCCGCGCGGCCTCGTCGACGTTCCTCGGCAGCATGTCGTCGAGCACGATCACACTCGACCAGCGGGAATGCCGCTCGACGTTCATGAAGTCACGCAGCGCGAACTCGAAGAGGTGCATTCCGTCGATGAACGACAGCTCCACTTTCGGCTCGCCGCCCAGCACGTTCATCGGGTCCCGGCGGGCGAGAGCGCGAAATGGGTTGCGGCCCGTCCGCAGATGAACCAGTGGGTCCTTGCGGGCGAAGAAGTCGTCGCTGGTGGCCCGAACCAGATGCACATCGCAACTGATGCTCGTCACAACGCGGAATGCGGGGTCGATCGCGACGGAAGGAACCCGGGACAGTGCCAGACTGCGCCCGTCGTTGACCCCGATCTCCAGATAGTTGCGGGGTTTGTAGATGCGGTGCAGCTGACGCAGGAAGCCGTGGCGGTCCACCGATGGAGCCCTTCGCTGGGAATCAAATTGATTGATTCCCAGCGAAGTTAGCGTGTACGCAGGCCTTACGTAAATGTCTACCCGCCGGTAGCACCCGTTCCGCGCTCCGCTTCGAGCAGTGCGGGGAACGCCTCTGCGAGCGCCTCCCGCCAGTCGCGAATGGGTTCGATATCAGTGCCCTGCCAGCCCATGTGTCCGAGCACGCTGTACGAAGGGCGGGGCGCGGGCCGGACGAACGCGTCACTCGTGGTCCGGCGCACCCGGCCGGGGTCGGCTCCGAGCAGCCGGAAGATCTCCCGGGTGAATTCGTACCAGGTCGTCTCGCCGCGGCTGGTGCCGTGGTGGACGCCCGCCGGCACGGTCCGGGCCAGCGCGCCCAGCCCCAGCCGCACGAGCAGTCCGGCGAGGTCCGCGGTCCACGTCGGCTGTCCGCGCTGGTCGTCGACGACGTCGAGGGTGTCCCTGACGCCCTCCAGCCTGATCATGGTGCGGACGAAGTTCGGGCCGCCGGCGCCGTAGAGCCACGCCGTACGGACGACATGGCCGGTCTCCGGCAGCAGGTCGAGCACCGCCCGCTCCCCCGCCAGCTTGGTGCGCCCGTAGGCGCTGCGCGGCGCGGTGGGGGCGTTCTCCGCGTAGGGCCGGGTGGCGTCGCCGGCGAAGACGTAGTCGGTGGAGATGTGCAGCAGAACCGCGCCGCTCTCCTTGCATGCCTCGGCCAGGACCCGGGGGCCCGTGCCGTTGACGGCGAGGGCGGCGTCCTCGTGCTCCTCCGCGCCGTCGACGTCCGTCCAGGAGGCGCAGTTCACGACCACGTCGGGCCGGTGCGCCGCCAAGGCGGAGCGCACGCCGTCCGGGTCGGTGATGTCGAGGTCCGCACGCGCGGCCCCCACAGCGGTGACGCCGTCGACCGCCAGCCTGCCGAGGACGTCCCGGCCGAGCATGCCGCCGGCGCCCGTGACGAGCCAGGTGCTCACAGTGCCGCACGCTCCTTCAGCGGCTCCCACCAGGCCCGGTTCTCGCGGTACCACCGCACTGTCTCCGTGAGTCCGGTCGCGAAGTCCTTGCGTGGCTCGTAGCCGAGCTCCGCGCGGATCTTGGTGCAGTCGACCGAGTAGCGCCGGTCGTGGCCCTTGCGGTCGGTGACGTACTCGACGGAGGTGTCCCAGTCGGCCCCGCACGCCTCGAGCAGCAGCCCGGTGAGTTCCTTGTTGGACAGTTCGGTGCCGCCGCCGATGTTGTAGACCTGGCCCGGTCGGCCCTTGGTGCGGACCAGCTCGATGCCCTGAACGTGGTCGTCGATGTGGAGCCAGTCCCGGACATTGCCGCCGTCGCCGTAGAGCGGCACCTTCTTCCCGTCCAGCAGGTTGGTGATGAACAGCGGGATGACCTTCTCGGGGAAGTGGTGGTGCCCGTAGTTGTTGGAGCAGCGGGTCACGCGGACGTCCAGGCCGTGGGTGCGGTGGTAGGACAGCGCGATCAGGTCGCTGGACGCCTTGGCCGACGAATAGGGCGAGTTGGGCTCGAGCGGATGTGTCTCGGGCCACGAGCCCTTGTCGATCGAGCCGTAGACCTCGTCGGTGGAGATGTGCACGAAGGTCCGCACGCCGGCCCGATGGGCGGAGTCGATCAGCGTGTGGGTGCCGACGACGTTGGTACGGACGAACTCGGCGCCGCCGTCGATGGAACGGTCCACGTGCGACTCGGCCGCGAAGTGCACGACCTGGTCGTGCTCCGCCATCAGCTTCGCGACGAGTTCGGGGTCGCAGATGTCGCCCTGCACGAAGTCGAAGCCGGGATGGTCGCGGACGTCGTCGAGGTTGGCCGGGTTGCCGGCGTAGGTGAGCTTGTCCAGCACGGTGACGGCCACGTCGCCCGGGCCTTCCGGCCCGAGCACCGTGCGGACGTAGTGGGAACCGATGAAACCGGCGCCACCGGTCACCAGGATCTTGGTTGTCATGAGGAGATCTGTACCTTGCTGTGGTCGCCGAGCACGAGTCGGTGGGAGGCGGGGCTGCGGGGTGCCGGTGTGACCTCGACGTCCCGGCCGATCAGCGAGGCCTCGATACGCCGCACCCCGGTGATCGACGCCCCGCGCAGGACGATGGAGTACTCGATCTCGCTGTCCTCGATCCGGCAGCCCTCCGAGACGGACGTGAACGGACCGACGTACGAGTCGCTGATGACCGTGTCGGCGCCGATGACGGCGGGCCCGACGATCCGGCTCCGGCTGATCCGGGCGCCCTCCTCGATACGGACCCGGCCGATGATCTCGCTGCTTTCGTCGACGGAGCCCTCGTCCCGCGCGTCCATGACCTCCAGCACCGAGCGGTTGACCTCGAGCATGTCAGTGACGTTGCCGGTGTCCTTCCAGTAGCCGGCGATGGTCGTGGACCGGACGTCCCGTTGCTGGTCGATGAGCCACTGGATGGCGTGCGTGATCTCCAGCTCGCCGCGCCAGGACGGCTCGATGGAGCGGACGGCCTCGTGGATGGCCGGGGTGAAGAGGTAGACGCCGACGAGTGCCAGGTCGCTCTTCGGTTCCTTCGGCTTCTCCTCGAGACCCACCACGCGCCCGTTGCCGTCCAGTTCCGCGACTCCGAACGAGGTCGGGTCGGGGACCTTCGTGAGCAGGATCTGCGCGTCGGGCCGTTCGGCGCGGAATTCGTCGACGAGACCGGTGATTCCGCCGACGATGAAGTTGTCGCCGAGATACATCACAAAATCGTCTTCACCGAGGAAGTCTCTGGAAATGGCCACGGCGTGTGCGAGGCCGAGCGGTTTCTCCTGCGGAATATATGTGATCTTCACACCGAAACGGGAACCGTCGCCGACCGCTTCACGGATCTCCTCCGCCGTGTCGCCCACGATGACGCCCACATCGATGATCCCTGCCTCGGCAATCGCCTCCAGGCCGTAGAAGAGCACCGGCTTGTTCGCGACCGGGACCAATTGCTTGGCCGAGGTGTGCGTAATGGGACGGAGTCGTGTTCCTGCGCCTCCGGAGAGTACGAGTGCCTTCACTGTCCCTGCCCTAGAGTCGGAAAAGTGTTCCCCGAGCGGATTCCGCCCCGGCCCCTCGATGTTACCTACGTCTCACGTCCTGCTTTCCTCTTTCCGGATCGCATCCTCGCGTGCAACCGCCGCACCCGTCTGCGGATCCCGTTCACCGCGCGCCGCGCGAAAGGCGGTCTCGGCTTCGGCGGCATCACGCGCCGGTCGCCCGACCAGTCGGGCACGGTCACGGCATAGGCGCTGTCGGGGATGCCCGTGCGGCGGTCCCGGAAGTGCGGATGGGCGAGGTGCGGGCGGGCCGCGCGCCCCAGGTGGACGACCTCCGGCGCGGTGCCCCGCGCGGTGAACTCCAGCATCTCCTGGAGCAGGTCGAGCCGGCCCATGGCGACGCAAGTGAGGACCAGCCGCTCGCCGACCTTCATCTGGGCGGCGACTCCCTCGGTCCAGTACGCCTCGGTCATCGGGGCGGCGAGCTCCATCTTGCGACGCCGGTCGGCCTCCGACTGCCGCAGCAGCCCTGGCCCGAACTGCTGCAGCAGTCCCACCGTGAAGGGCCTGACCATCAGCAGATCCCGTTTCCGGCCCGGCGGCTCGAGCCGTGCGATCAGCCGCATCAGGGCGTGGATCGCCTCGAAGCGGGTTGCGTAGTCGCCTCTGCGTGTCGCGTGTTTGCCGTCCTCGCGGCCCACGAGGTAGTAGCAGTCGTAGTCGGCGACGACCGAGACGCCGTTGCCGCAGAGGTACGCCTCCATGGTGAAGAGCGCGTCCTCACCGGTCGCCAGGGTCTCGTCGAACCGCAGGTCCAGCCGGGAGAGCAGCGAGCGCCGGAACAGCTTCTGGGCGCTGAGCGCGTAGATGACCCGGGAGGTGTGCACCTCGGCGTGTTCCAGGGTGCGGGTGAACATCGACCGGGGCACACCGCGGCCCACGCCCGCCATCCTGCCGAGCACGACGTCCGTCCCGGCGCGGTCCGCCATGGCGACCATCCGCTCGAGCGCCTCGTCGCCGAAGTAGTCGTCGGCGTCGAGGAAGAAGACGTAGCGGCCCCGGGCGAGACCCAGACCGACGTTGCGCGGGCCGCTGGGGCCGCCGGAGTTGGGCTGGTGCACCACACGGGTGGGGATCTTCGACCTGGCCGCGAACTCGTCCAGGTACTCCCCCGTGCCGTCGGTCGACCCGTCGTCGACGGCGACGAGCTCGATGCGGTCGGCGCCCAGGGTCTGCGACTCCACCGACTCGAGGCAGCGGACCAGGTACGGCATGGCTTCGTAGGCTCCGACGACAACCGTGACGTCGGGCGCAGGATTGTCACTCATAGACGTACAAGACAACCCGATCCCTACAAGGGTTGCATCGAGCGACTCTCCGGGAAAAACGGGACCATATCGCGGGTCCGGCCGCCGGAGCCGCCCCCGGGACGGCGAACGGCCTGGCGGCGCCCCCGGAAGGGGACGCCGCCAGGCCGTCCGTACTCTGTGCTGCTCTGCGAACCGCCCGCTCAGCCGCCGACGGTCGAGTCGTCCAGACCCGGCGCCTGCTCGGGCTCCGCAGCGAGCCGCTGCTGCAGGCCCACGTTGCGCGCCTCCGCCTTGGCGGCCAGCGCCTGGACCGCCGCGTCGAACTGCTCCATGGAGGTCGGCTCGTCCGGTCCGAGCAGGTACTCCTTGAGCTCGTGCCGTGCCTCGGCGCGCGTGTCCGCGGCGCGGTCGGTGACGGCCGACAGAAGCTCGTCGAGCTCGGCGGCGCTGTTGGAGAGGATCACCGCGGCGCGTACGGCCGTGTTCTGGCGCTTGAACTCCGCCTCGCCCAGACCCGCGGAGTCGGTGACCGCGTACGGCTTGCCGCTGGCGATGTAGTCGGAGACCACGCTGGAGATGTCGGAGACCATGCCGTCCGACTCGTTGAAGCAGTCGTACAGCCGAGGCTCGGGGCCGGTGATGACCTTGTGCTCCCACCAGCCGAAGGACCGCCAGTACGCGGCGTTCCACTCGTTCTTGAGCGCTACGGTCTCGGCCTCGCGCGCGGGGTCCGCGATCGAGTCGCGGGCCTCTTCCGCCTCGTCCCTGGCGATGTTGGACGCGCCCGACAGCTCGGCGAGACGCGCCTCGATGCGCTGCAGTTCGGCCCGGGCGGCAGCCTGGTCCGCGGCGTGCGCGGCGGCTTCCTCCACCCACCGCGGCTCGCTCGCGCGGGCTGCGGCGGCCTGCTCGACCATCGCCGTGATCCGGGCGTCGACGGCCTTCGCCTTGGCGCTGCGGGTGCCGGTGAAGGGGTGCGGCTTGTAGAGCACCCGCACCGGCTGCTCCGCGTTCAGCAGGCGCTTGACGATGTTCTCGCCGGCCAGCAGCAGCGAGGTGTTGCCGGGGTTGTCGTCCCAGCCCTCCCAGGTGGGGGCGTAGAGCACCGTCGGGATGGGCTTCTGCGGCGTGCCCGTCCCGCCCTTCACCGGCTGGATGCTTCCGAGCTGGGGGCGGCCCACCTCGACGATGTCCTCGCTGCGCACGCCCACGTCGGCCAGGGCGTACCGGTCGCGGCCGGCCCGGCCGGCCGTCCAGACCTCGTCGTAGACCTTGCTGTACGGGTTGACGCTGGCCAGCTTGTCGCTGTCGCCGTGGCCGATGAAGACGTGCTTCATGGTCGGCACACGCAGCATGTGGATGTTCTTGCCGACGTTGGCCGCGTAGAGCGCGACGCGCACGGTCGACAGGTCCAGGTTCATCAGGTGCACACCGCCGGGCACGCAGACGACCGGCACGGACGTGGTGCCGAGCTGGGGCACGATGTTGCGCTCACGCAGGAAGATCAGCGGCCGCCCGTTGATCTGCGCCATGGTCTCGAGCCACATGTTGACCTGGTACGCCGACTCCTTGGAGCCGGAGAAGTACAGCATCACGGTCGGCTTGTACTCACGCAGCCAGGCGTCGACACCCGCGAGCACCTTGTCCGGCGACGCCACGAGACGTCCCGGGCGCAGGTGAGGCAGGAGCATCGCCAGATAGACGAGCGCAAGCCCCACGGTGAGACCGAGGCCGGCGTAGGCGAAGACGTTCGCGTCGGTGGCGAGCGCGATCAGCACGCCGACGAAGGAGAAGAGGTCGAGGTGGAGCATCTTCTCGGCGGAGCGGTCCAGCAGCGCACGCGGCGGCGCGTCCGGGATGCGCACACCGCTCAGGTCGATGTTGCGCGTGACCACGGGCAGCTTGCGGCGCAGCCGGATCAGCGTGACCATCGCGCCGTGCGGGGCCTGGAGCCCGTAGAAGCCCAGGAGGCAGGCGACCGTCACATAGAAGACGGTCTCCTCCGCGTAGCCCATGCGGGCCAGCAGCAGCACCAGGAGCAGCTGGCGGACGAGGAACCGGATCGACAGGCCCGCACGGACCTTGGCGAGTCTGTTGATCAGATAACTGGACCGCTGATGCAGGAACTGGTCCGACAGATACGTCACGGCGACGGCCACGGCGAAGAACCAGAGATTGGGAATTATCGCCGCGACCATGACGCAGGGGAATCCCAGCATCAGAAGGAGTGCGGCGGCCAGCTCTGATCCGCTGCCCACGCGAGCCATACGAATGGCTTTGGAAATCACGGAAGAACCTGCTCCAGGGGGTACCGACTGTTTGCCTTGCGACATGCCTTGCGAAGGACGTGTGAAGGACGTGCTCCACGGACTCGGGCCCCCGCAGTGCGCTGAACGGCGACTACAGAGGCCCGAATGTTCGAATGTCCAGAAGTATTACACATCTTCCTGACGGTCCAGCACGGACGCCAGGGCCTGCTCGAAGCCCGAGGCTTCCGACGCGCCACGGGTCGGGTCCTGCTGGCGGACGTCGATGACGTGACCGGTCAGCTCGGACAGCAGCACGTCGAGGGAGGTACGGGCCACGGCCTCCGACGACAGCAGCGAACCGGCGGGCTCGGCGCCGAACGCCTTGGTGCGCATCGGGGTCGCGGTGCGCTCCGGGTTCACGCAGTTCACGCGGATGCCGTCGCCGGCCCACTCGTCCGACAGGGCCTGGGTGAGGTTCACCATGGCGGCCTTGGTGGAGGAGTACAGGCTGTACTCGGCGCGACCGCGGGTGTAACTGCTGGACGTGTAGAGCAGCAGCTGGCCCTTGGTCTCCGCGAGGTACTTGTGCGAGGCCCGGGCGATCTGGACCGGCGCCAGGTAGTTGACGTTCAGCGCTTCCTGGATGGTCGCGTTGTCCGTCTCCGCCAGCTTGCCGATGCGCAGCACGCCCGCGGTGTTGATCACGTAGTCGATACGGCCGCTCTCCGCGTACGCCTTGGAGAGGGCGTCGTCGACGTGCTCCGGGTTCTCGACATGGGTGCCGGTGGTGGAGCGGCCCAGCGCGTACACCTTGGCGCCGTAGGACTCGGCGAGCGCGGCGATGTCCGCGCCGATGCCGTACGAGCCGCCGAAGACGACGAGCGTCTTGCCGGCGAGCAGCTCGCGGTAGGCGGCTTCGTCGGCCTGGCGCGGGGCCGCGGTGGAGGCGAGCTGGAAGAGCTTGTCCGCGATGAAGACGTCGACCGGCTGGGTGACCTTCATGTTGTACTCGTCACCCGCGACGACGTAGATCGGCACGTCCGGCAGGTACTTGAGCACGACCGAGCAGTCGTCGGTGGCCTGGAAGTTCGGGTCACCGGCGGCGACCTCGTAGGCCCGGCGGATGGTGGAGAGTTTGAAGGCCTGCGGCGTCTGGCCGCGGCGCAGCCGGGAGCGGTCAGGAACGTCGGTGATGAACTCGCCGTCCTCGCCGTGGGTGCGGGTCACGATGATCGTGTCCGCGGACGGGATGGCGACGTCGACGGCCTGGTAGCGGTCCAGCGCGTCCACGCAGTCCTTGATGACCCGCTCGGAGAGCAGCGGACGCACGGCGTCGTGGAACAGGACGTTGCGGTCCTCGCCCTCGGCCAGTCCCTCGCCCAGCGCGGCGATGGCGCGCTCGGTGGTCTCGTTGCGCGTGGAACCGCCCTCGATGACCCTGGTGACCTTGGTCAGCCCCGCCTTTGCGACGATCTTCTCGACGTCGGGTACGTAGCCGGGCGCCATCAGCACGATGACGTCGTCGATGGAGTCCGCCTGCTCGAAGATCGACAGCGTGTGCTCGATGACCGCCTTGCCTGCGATCTTCAGCAGCTGCTTGGGGATCGACAGGCCCACGCGCTGACCGGTTCCACCGGCGAGCACGACAGCTGTGGTTCGGGGTTTGGCTATGTGCTGCACAGACACAGACGACCTACCTTGCGAGGGCTGGGGGACGAAACAGATGGTTGCACTCTCCGTTACCGTCCTGCAAGGCGGGTGACGCCCGCTCCACGGCGTGGAGAAACCTCCTGTTCACCGGGTGACCAGGGGGGTTCGACGGTACCGGACGGGCCGCGGCGAGTGACAGACACCACACATCTGAGTGGCGTGAACCACCCATGAGCGGGACACGGCGCTGCTACAGGTCCACCACGTTGAGTGCGACGTCGTTGGAGAGCGTGTAGTACACGCGCACGCGTACCTTTTTGCGTGGTCTGCCCAGCACCCGCTTGGCGACGGCGCGGGCCACACCGTCCTGGCGCTTTTTCGCCATCACCGTGTGGGGATAGACATAGATCTGCTGCTTCATCACGACGTCGTCCAGCAGCCGACCGATCTTGACGGGCGGGGCGTCGGGCGAATAGCGGACGAACGCGTCCCACACGTCGTGCGAGGTGATCTGCGACGCGGCGGGCACCGTCGAGGAGAAGGTGAAGCGGAACCCGTCCTCGCCGACCCGCACGCCCGGAAAGACGATCTCGTCGGAGGGCCTGCCGCGGCGTCGCAGCATCAAGATCGGCTCCCAGGTGATCGCCGCCGGGCCGAGCAGCGTGCCGGACAGGGTCACCTTCGCGCCGTCCACCTGGACGTCCGCCGCCTCGGCGTGGATCGGGCGGTGCCAGGCGCGCAGCATCAGCGCGCCGCCCTTGGCCTTGTCCTCGTACGGCACGAGGTTGCGCACGGCCCCGCCGGGGGTGAGCCGCTCCGCGGCGTGCAGCGCGCCGCGCTGGTCGACCACACGGGCCGACACACGTCCGCGCGTGGCCGTTTCCGCCAGCTCCATGAAGACGTTCCACACGCCCTCGGAGAACTCCTCGCCTGCCGGGACCGTCGCGGAGCCGCGGGCGTCGAAGTCGTAGGTCCGCATCTCGGTGTGCGCTCCGGTGCGGGTGCACACCAGCCGGGCGCCCCGCTCGAAGCCCTTGGGCAGCGGGGCGGCCAGGGTGACGTCGAGCGAGCCGTCCGGGGCGACCGTGCAGTCCGCGACGGGGGTGATCCCCGGGATGTCGGCCCGCTGCGCCGCTTCGGCGGCCAGCTCGTCGAAGAGCGCCTCGTACTGCTTCGTCACCACGCCCGGGTCGAAGCGGCGCGCGTTGCGCCAGGCGGCGGCGGCCATGCCGCGCCGCAGGTCCTCGTCGTCGATCAGGCGCAGCAGCGCGCGGGCCACCGCCCGCACGTCGCCGACCGGCACGAGCAGCCCGTCGACGCCGTCCTGGATGATCTCGCGCGGCCCGTAGTCGCAGTCGGTGCTGACCATCGGGACCCCGCAGCGCATCGCCTCCACGAGGGTCATGCCGAACGACTCGTGCCGCGAGGTCGAGGCGGCGATGGCGCCCTTGGCCCACTCGGGCTCGATCGGCGAGTGCGGGCCCATGAGGTGGACGGCGTTGTACAGGCCGAGCTCGTCGATGCGGGCGCGGAGCCGGTCGCGCTGGTCACCGGAGCCGTAGATCCGCAGTGACCAGTCGGGGCGGGCCGCCGCGACCTCGGCGAAAGCCTCCACCAGCACCTCGTACTGCTTCTCCGCGGCCAGCCGCCCCGCCGCGACGACGGTCTGGCCCGTGCCGTCGGACGGAGCCACGGAGGGCTCGGGGACACTGTTGGGGATGGCGAGCACACGGGTCGTGGGCAGCGGCATCTTCTCCCGCCATACCTGGGCGTCGCCCTCCGAGACCGTCACGAAGGCGTCGAGGGCGTCGAGATGCTCGTACATCTCCTCGCGCAGGGCCGCCCGGTGGTGGTTGTGCGTCATGTGCTCCTGGCCGATGCGCACGGCGGTGGGCGGGGCGAACCGGGCGACGTACGCGACCAGACCGGGCCGGGTGCCGATGACCACGTCGGCGTCGGAGACGGCGTAGTGGGCTCGGACGCGTTCATCGGTGAGCTTGCTGTACTCCTTGTACCGGGCCTCCGCCCGCGGGAACGCGACGGCCGGCTCCGCGAAGAGGGGGTCCTGCCGGTCGGCGCTGCCCTGGCGGGTGTCCAGCATCGGTACGACGGTGATGCGCGGGTCCAGTGCGAACGCGGAGTCGTCCCGGTGCCGGAAGACGGAGACGATCTCGACCTCGTGGCGGTTCGCCAGCTCTTCGGCCAGATTCAGCGTCGTCCGGATCGTGCCGCCGATTCCGTAAATGGTGTGGATGAGGAAGGAGATCTTCATCGGCGCTCCGTTCACAGGTCTCGACGGCTCGTGTCCTGATGAGGCAGCCCGGCCCCCGATTCACGGTATGCCGGATATCACCCACTCAGACAAGATTGCACCTATTCCGGGTGAACGCCCGCCTTCAACCACCTCGGACGGGCGAGCGGGTCGCCGGGTTGTGCGCCCCGGGCAACAAGAAGACCCCGCCTGTGGGGCCAGCACCCTCTCGGGTGTTCGCCCCACAGGCGGGGTCACGCTCCGCACGGCCGGTCACCGGCCCGGGCGCCGCGCCGGAACCGATCGCGGAATCGGGCCGGACGGCGGAACGGGTCGCGCTAGAACGGGTCGAAGCCCTCGAACTCCTTCTGCGCCTCGTCACGCTCAGCCTCACGGTCCCGCCGCCGCTGCGCAGCCGGACGCGGCGCGTCGAAGCGGTGGTCCTCGCCGCGGCGGCCGAGCATCTCCGCGCCCGCCATCACCGTCGGCTCCCAGTCGAAGACGACCGCGTCGTCCTCGGGGCCGATGGCCACGCCGTCGCCCGCGCGGGCACCGGCCTTCATCAGTTCGTCCTCGACGCCCAGGCGGTTGAGACGGTCGGCCAGGTAGCCGACGGCCTCGTCGTTGTTGAAGTCCGTCTGGCGCACCCAGCGCTCCGGCTTCTCGCCGCGCACGCGGAAGAGGCCGTCCTCCTCCTGCGTGACCGTGAAGCCCGCGTCGTCGACCGCCTTGGGGCGGATGACGATCCGGGTCGCCTCCTCCACGGGCTTGGCCGCCCGCGCCTCGGCGACGATCTCGGCCAGGGCGAAGGACAGCTCCTTCAGGCCCTTGTGCGCCACGGCGGAGACCTCGAAGACGCGGTAGCCGCGCGCCTCCAGGTCCGGGCGGATCATGTCGGCGAGGTCCTGGCCGTCGGGGATGTCGACCTTGTTGAGGACGACGATCCGCGGCCGGTCGTCGAGGCCGCCGTACTGCCGCAGTTCCTCCTCGATGACGTCGAGGTCGGAGACCGGGTCGCGGTCGGACTCCAGGGTCGCGGTGTCGAGGACGTGCACCAGGACCGAGCAGCGCTCGACGTGCCGCAGGAACTCGAGGCCCAGGCCACGGCCCTGGCTGGCGCCGGGGATCAGCCCGGGGACGTCCGCGATGGTGTACACCGTGGAGCCCGCGGTGACGACACCCAGGTTCGGCACCAGCGTGGTGAAGGGGTAGTCCGCGATCTTCGGCTTGGCGGCGCTGAGGACGGAGATCAGCGACGACTTGCCGGCGCTCGGGTAGCCCACGAGCGCGACGTCGGCGACCGTCTTGAGCTCCAGCACCACGTCGCCGGACTGGCCGGGCACGCCCAGCAGCGCGAAGCCGGGGGCCTTGCGTCGGGCGGAGGCGAGCGCGGCGTTGCCGAGGCCGCCGCGGCCGCCCTCCGCGGCCACGAAGGTGGTGCCCTGGCCCACCAGGTCGGCGAGGACGTTGCCCTGCTTGTCGAGGACGACGGTGCCGTCCGGGACCGGCAGGACCAGGTCCTGTCCGTCCTTGCCGGAGCGGTTGCCGCCTTCGCCGGGCTTGCCGTTCGTGGCCTTGCGGTGCGGGCTGTGGTGGTAGTCGAGGAGCGTGGTGACGGATTGGTCGACGACCAGGATCACGTCACCGCCACGGCCGCCGTTGCCGCCGTCGGGTCCGCCGAGCGGCTTGAACTTCTCCCGGTGAACGGAGGCGCAGCCGTGGCCTCCGTTACCCGCGGCGACGTGCAGCTCGACGCGGTCCACGAAGGTGGTCATGGATGTGCCTCCAGTAAGCGGTGTGACGTACGTACGTAAATGTCTGTCTCTCAACACACGAAAGGCGGACCCGCTTCCCGTACGGGAAGTGAGGTCCGCCCCTCGTGAAGAATTCCGGTCAGGCGACCGGAACGATGTTCACGACCTTGCGACCACGGTGCGTACCGAACTCCACCGCACCCGGCTGCAGCGCGAACAGGGTGTCGTCGCCACCGCGACCGACACCGGCGCCGGGGTGGAAGTGGGTGCCGCGCTGGCGGACCAGGATCTCACCGGCGAGCACGACCTGACCGCCGAAGCGCTTCACGCCGAGCCGCTGAGCGTTGGAGTCGCGACCGTTCCGGGTGGACGATGCGCCCTTCTTGTGTGCCATCTCTCCTCAGTCCCTTACTTCGCAGCCGCGGGGATGCCGGTGACCTTGATCGCCGTGTACTGCTGACGGTGACCCTGGCGGCGGCGGTAGCCGGTCTTGTTCTTGTAGCGAAGGATGTCGATCTTCGCGCCCTTGTGGTGGTCCACGACCTCGGCCGTGACCTTGATACCGGCCAGCACCCACGGGTCGCTGGTCACGGCGTCGCCGTCGACAACGAGCAGGGTCGAGAGCTCGACCGTGTCGCCAACCTTGGCAGTGGAAATCTTGTCAACCTCAACGATGTCGCCGACAGCAACCTTGTGCTGGCGACCACCGCTGCGCACGATGGCGTACACGCGGATCTCTCTCTCGCTCGGAACGAAACCCCTGATGCCAGCCGCTCACGCGGGCCGGGGCCCGGATGATCCGAATGGACGAGCGGCCTCTCCCGGCGGACCGGGAGGGAGTTGCTCAGGGGTGGGCGCATACGGAAACACGCCGAGGGTCAAGGTTACGGACCGGGCTCCGGCGGGTCAAACCGAGCCCGCGCGCCCAGTGGCCCCGGCCTTCCGCTGAAGGCCTGTCACAGAACCGTGACGGTCACACGGTCTCCACAGCATCAAGCCGTTTGTAGGATTGGTGCGGACTTTCTCAACACCTCAATAGTGGCCGTCGAGTCGACAGGGGGGGCTGCAGTGCAGCGACCAGCGCTCGGGCTGCACGCGAAACGGAATCGACCTTGACCACGCCTGACATCTCCGTGATCATCGGCGCCTACAACGCCATGCCGTATCTGACGAAGACGCTCACGTCCGTGGTTGAGCAGTCCATCGGACGCGACCGTATCGAGATCATCACCGTCAACGACGGCTCGACCGACGGTACCGGCGAGGAGCTTGAACGTTTTGCCGCACAGTACCCGGGCCTCTTCCAGGTGTTCCACCAGGAGAACTCCGGCGGCCCCTCCGCCCCTCGCAACAAGGGCCTGGACCACGCGCGCGGCAAGTTCGTCTTCTTCCTCGACGCCGACGACTACCTCGGCGAAGAGGCGCTCGAGCGCATGTTCACCATGGCCGAGAAGAACAAGACCGACGTTGTGCTCGGCAAGATGGTCGGCGTCAACGGCCGCGGCGCCCCCAGCTCGATGTTCCTGCGCAACCAGCCCCGCACCGACGTCTTCAAGTCCCGGGTGTACTGGACGCTCAACCCGCTGAAGCTGATCCGGCGCGAGCTGATCGAGAAGCACGAGTTGCGCTTCCCGCTCGGCTACAAGACCGCGGAGGACCAGCTCTTCACCGGCATGCTCTATCTGAAGGCGGACGGCATCTCGGTCGTCGCCGACTACGACTGCCTGTACATCGTCAAGCGCGACGACGGCGGCAACACCACCACCTCCACGCGCGGCGCGGAGGTCCGCATCCGCGTGCTGGAGCTGATGGTCGACCTGGTCGAGAAGCACGTGCCGGCCGGGCCCGACCGCGACGGACTGATGAACCGGCACCTGACCGTCGACATGTTCCACGCGCTGATCCACCTGGCCAGGGAGTCCGACCCCGAGCTCCAGCGCAAGAACTACGACGAGCTGCGTGCCCTGCTCAAGCGCTCCTACCCGGACTCGCTCAAGGCGAGGGTCAACGCCATCACGCGGCTGCGCTGCGAACTCATCCTGCGCGACATGCTCGAGGAGACCATCGAGCTGGAGAACGTCGACCGTCGGCACAGGTCGGCCGGCACCCAGCCCGACGTGCTCGTCGAGGGCGACCGCGCCTACACGCAGCTGCCGTTCTTCCGCGACCCCGAGCGCGGTGTCCCCGACGAGATCTACGACGTCACGAAAGCCGTCCAGGACCGTCACCGGCTGGACTCCGTCACCATCGACGGCAGCCGGCTGAGCATGACCGGACACGCCTATCTGCGCGGGCTCCCGCAGGAGGAGACCACGACCGAGCTGGTGCTGCGCGAGCGCGACACCAAGGTCGAGCACCGCTTCCCGACGACCGCCGTGGCCACCCCCGGCCTCGGGGTCAAGGAGGACCGCGGGAAGTACAGCTACCCGATGGCCGGCTTCGCCACCGAGGTCGACCTGACGAAGGCCGTGGCCGGCGGCAGGCTTCCCAAGGGCCTGTGGGACGTGTTCGTCGCCGTACGGATCCAGGACTACGTCAAGGAGATTCGTTTCGGCCACAAGCGTCTCCCCGGCGTCGGTGAGAAGACCGAGACGTATGTGGTCGCCGACGGTGAGGAGAACTTCGCCGCCGCCCTCTACTACACGCAGCCCTACAACAACCTCACCCTCGACATCGGCGAGAACAAGCACAAGGTGGCCGACAAGCTGCGCGTCGACCGCACGCGCTGGTCCACCGAGGTCCCCTCGCAGCTGGAGGTCGAGGGCAGCTGGAAGCTGGCGGCGCTGCCCGTTTCCGCCCTCGCCGTACGGCTCGACGGAGGACGCGGCCGGACCCTCACCGTCCCGGTCACCCCGAGCGGTGCGAACAGCTTCACGGCCAACATCTCCGTCGACGGTCTCGCCCCGGGCTCCTGGTCGGTGTCGCTGTGGCTGCCCTCGCAGCGGGGCTCCGCCTGGTCCAAGCCGGTCGCGCCGCAGTCCGACCTCAAGAACACCCGCTGGTTCCGCGGCGGCCTGCTGCGGTACGCGGCGCCTGCCAGGCGCAGCCGGCTCGTGCTGCGCATCGGCCGGGTCGCGATCGTGAAGGCGGTCCTCAGGCGGCTGCGACGGCTCGCCGCCAAGCGCTGAGCTCCGGCCCACGCAGAGCAAGAGAGGGCCCGTTCCACCGGCCGACCGGTGGAACGGGCCCTTCGCATGCCGGCCGGCGTCTGCCCGCTCGCACGCCGCCCGTGTGACCGCGCCCGCACGAAGATGCGGCCCGCCCCCGGAGAACCGGGGACGGGCCGCACCAGTGGTGCCTCACGGCACCCGGGACCTACGCCTCAGGAGCGCTCGCGGAGACTGCCGGAGCAGAGGCCTGCTCGGCAGCTGCGGTCTTCTTGGAGACCTTCTTCGCGGTCGTCTTCTTCGCCGTCGTCTTCTTGGCCGGCGTCTTCTTGGCGGCGGCCTTCTTCGCGGTGGCCTTCTTCGCGGTCTTGCGGGCCGCCTTCTTCGCCGCCGGAGCCTCGCCCTCTTCGGGCTCGGGCTTCTTCCCCTCGGCCTCACCGGCCTCGGGCTCGGCCTTGGGCTCCGTGGCGACCACGACGATCGCCGCGTCCTCCGCGCCCGACGGCGAACCAGCCGGAGCGGTGACCTTGCGGGTCACCCGGCGGCGTGCTCGCGGCGGAGCCGCGACCGGCGCCTCTTCCACGACCGGGGCCTCCGCGACGGGCGCGGCAACCGCCTCGGGCTGCGGCTCGGCCGGCGCCTCGACCGTCGTTTCCAGAACGGTCGGCTCCGACGAGACCGGCGGACCCGCCGGAGCGGACACCTTCCGCGTGGCCCGGCGCCGGACACGACCCGTGGGGGCCGCCTCCTCCGCCGGTGCGGCCGGCTCGGTGGCCTCCACGGGAGCCGGGGCCTCGGCCTGCGGCTCCGCGGTGACGTCCACGGGCTTCGGCGCGCCGGCCGGGGCCGACACCTTGCGGGTCGCCCGACGACGGCCCCGCCCGCGCGTGGCTGCCGCCTCGGCCTCGGCCGCGCTGCTGTACAGCTCCTCGTCCGGTACGAAGGCGGGCTCGGCGAGCGCCGCGGGGGCGGCCACCTCGGCGGCGACCTCCTCCTCGGTCTCGATCTCGGCCTCGGTCTCGATGCCGGTGGTCTCCGGCTGAGCCTCGCCCTGCTCCTGCACGCCACCACGGCCGCGCTTCTTCGAACGCTTGCCACCACCGCCGACGGACGTCGGCTGCTCCATGTGCACGATCACGCCGCGGCCGTTGCAGTGGACACAGGTCTCGGAGAAGGACTCCAGCAGGCCCTGGCCGACCCGCTTGCGGGTCATCTGGACCAGGCCCAGCGAGGTCACTTCGGCGACCTGGTGCTTGGTGCGGTCACGGCCCAGGCACTCCAGCAGCCGGCGCATGACCAGGTCGCGGTTGGACTCCAGCACCATGTCGATGAAGTCGACGACGACGATGCCGCCAAGGTCCCGCAGCCGCAGCTGGCGCACGATCTCCTCGGCCGCCTCCAGGTTGTTCCTGGTGACGGTCTCCTCGAGATTGCCGCCCTGGCCGGTGAACTTACCGGTGTTGACGTCGACCACGATCATGGCCTCGGTCTTGTCGATCACCAGCGAGCCGCCGCTCGGCAGCCAGACCTTGCGGTCCAGCGCCTTCATCAGCTGCTCGTCGATGCGGTGGACCGCGAAGACGTCGGTCTCGCTGGTCCAGCGCTGCAGCCGGTCGGCGAGATCGGGCGCCACGTGCGAGACGTAACCGTGGATCGTCTGCCACGCCTCGTCCCCGCTGACGACAACCTTGGAGAAGTCCTCGTTGAAGATGTCGCGGACGACACGGACGGTCATGTCCGGCTCGCCGTAGAGCAGCGTCGGCGCGTTGCCGCTCTTCGCCTTCTTCTGGATGTCCTCCCACTGCGCCTGCAGTCGCTCGACGTCGCGGCGCAGCTCGTCCTCGCTCGCGCCTTCGGCGGCGGTGCGCACGATGACGCCCGCGTCCTCGGGAACGATCTTCTTGAGGATGGTCTTCAGCCGGGCGCGCTCGGTGTCGGGCAGCTTGCGGCTGATGCCGGTCATCGAGCCTTCGGGCACATAGACCAGGTAACGGCCGGGCAGCGACACCTGGCTGGTGAGCCGGGCGCCCTTGTGGCCGATCGGGTCCTTGGTCACCTGGACGAGGACCGACTGGCCGGACTTGAGGGCGGCCTCGATGCGGCGCGGACCGTTGGCCATGCCCAGCGCCTCGAAGTTCACCTCACCGGCGTACAGGACGGCGTTGCGTCCCTTGCCGATGTCGACGAACGCGGCCTCCATGGACGGCAGAACGTTCTGGACCTTGCCCAGGTAGACGTTTCCGACGTAGCTGGTGGCCTGCTCCTTGTTGACGTAGTGCTCGACGAGCACGTTGTCCTCGAGGACGCCGATCTGGGTGCGCTCGCCGCTCTGGCGGACGACCATGACGCGCTCGACGGCCTCGCGGCGCGCCAGGAACTCCGCCTCGGTGATGATCGGCACGCGGCGGCGGCCCTGCTCGCGGCCCTCACGGCGGCGCTGCTTCTTCGCCTCCAGACGGGTCGAGCCCTTGATGGACTGGACCTCGTCGCTCGGCTCTTCCTTCTTGCGCGGCTCCCGGACCTTGACGACCGTGCGCTCCGGGTCGTCGGTGCCCTGCTCACCTTCCGTACCGGCGTCACCGCTGCGACGACGACGGCGACGGCGGCGACGGCTGCTGCTGGTACCGGCGGCCGACGGGGTCTCCGACTCGTCCTCTTCCTCGGACTCCTCGTGGGCCTCCTCGGCAGCGGTGTCCTCTTCTTCGGACCGCTCCTCCGCGGACTCGTCCGCGTCGGCGGCCTCGCCACGGCGACGGCGACGGCCCCCGCGCCGGCGGCGGCGCGACGGACGGTCCTCGTACTCGTCGTGGTCCTCGTCCTCCGCGCCCTCCGCCTGCTCGGGCTCCGTCTCGTCCTCGGCCGGAGCGGCCTCGGCGGCGGGCTCAGCGGGCTCGCCGCGACGGCGGCGGCGCCGACGCCCGGCGGGCTCCGGCGCCGGGGCCTCGGCGACGGGAGCCTCGACGGCCTCCTCGTCCTCCTCCGGCTCGGGGGCGGTGGCTGCCGCGGCCGCGGCAGCAGCCGTCTCCGGCGTCTGGAACATCGGCTCGGTGAAGACCGGCGCCCGGAAGGTGGGCACGGCGGGCCGCCCGGCGCGACGGCCACGGGCGGGCGCCTCCTCGGCCGCCTCGGCCTGCTCCGCCTGGGCAGCCGGCTGCGCGGTGAACTCGGGCGAGACCGCACGGCGGCGCGTGCGCCCCCGGGTCGCCGCCTTCTCCGCGGCGGCCACCTCGGCCTCTTCGGCTGCGATCTGGGCGACAGCGCTCTCGGGCAGGCTCTCGCCGGCCTCCGCGGGCTCCTCCTCGGCCGCCTTCGGCGCACCGGCGGGAGCGGTCGCCTTACGGGTCGCCCGGCGGCGGCTGCGCGGCGCCGGCTCCTCGGTCTCGGCGGCCGCTGCGTCTTCGGGGGCCTCGACGGCCTCGGCCTCGGCCCTGGGCGCGCCGGCGGGTGCCGATGCGCGGCGGCGGGTACGGCGCGGCGCGGGCTCCTCGTTCGCAGCGGCCACGACGGTCTCCTCTTCGTCGGACTCTGCGACCGGGGCCGCGGTCCGGGCGGCCTCCTGCGCAGTGGTGTCTTCCGGCACCTGGACGGCCTTCGGCGCACCGGCCGGCGCGGACGCGCGGCGACGCGTGCGGCGCGGGGCTGCGGTCTCAGCCGCTGCGGAGGCCTCGGTCCTCTCCGGCTCGGCGGCCGCTGCTGCGGGCTGTGTCTCTACGGCCTCCTCGGCGGCTGGTGCGGCCGTCTGCGGCGCACCGGCGGGAGCGGTGGCCTTGCGGGTGGCCCGTCGACGGGTACGCGGCGCGGACGCCTCGGCCACGGCGACATCCTCGGCGGCCTCGGCCGGAGCGGCGGTCTCCTCGGCGGGCTCGACGGCCTGCGGCGTACCCGCGGGAGCGGATGCGCGACGGCGGGTCCGGCGCGGTGCGGGCGCTGCCTCTTCGGCGGCCGGCTCAGCGGTGACCGGCTCCGTGAGGTCTGCGGCACCGGTGTCCGATGTGACCGTCCCAGCCTCAGCGGCCTGCGGGCTCCCGGCGGGAGCGGTGGCCTTGCGGGTGGCCCAGGCGCCGCGACCCGCGGGCGGCTGGGCCGGCGGCTGTGCGAACGCGTGCCCCGGAGCCGACGGAGGCGTCGCTGCGCGCACGTCCGGCGGGTGTGTCACGTGACCTCCCCCTTGGTCGCTGACGTCGGCCCGCCTCCCCCGGCGGGTCGTGGGACTACTCCCGGCCAGCAGTATGGCCGCAGGGGACCCTCTCACACCACAATTGACCCGATCTTGCCGTCCCCACCATGTATACGCTCCCCGACCTTGATCGGTTCCCTCGGCGGATCCTTTCGGCACGTGGAGCGTGCTCCCTCTCGTCGGGAATCCGCTCCCAACTCCCCTACGGAACGGCGACCGTGGGAGCCATCGCCGGCGGGGTCGCCCAGGCCGGTGTCAACTTCGGCCAAGCCGGCGTCCGAGGACACCGTGCCTGGCGCGGTACGGGTTCTGTGGGCAGCGTGGTACGGGTGCAGGGGCTCGCCCCGGACGTGACCGCTCCCGTGCCACAACCGCCCCGCTGCGCCGCGCGGAACGTGGGGCGTGGTGCCGGGGCCCGGGGCCGGATCCCCCCACGAAGCGAAGCCGCACATCGGTACAGCGCGAAGAAGGAGGGTGGCGGGGCCGCCCCGTGCGGCAGCCCCGCCCCCAACGTCTACGCGTAGTGGGTCCGCAGCGCCGCCCGTGACGTCGATGTCGCTCCGACGTGGTCCAGTCCCAGCAGCGCCGCCCCCAGTACCGGCGCTGCCGTCACCACCTCGACGGCCGCCTTCGGCGCCGCGGCCGCCAGCAGTTCGCGGATGCGCCCGTCCAGGTCCGGGTGGCGTGCCGCCAGTACGCTGCCGCCGAGCAGTACCGGCACCTCCTCGTCGAGGAGTTCGAGGCGGCGCAGCGCCACCGTCGCCATGGCCACGACCTCCTCGGCCTGCCGGTGCACCAGCGAGCGGGCCACCGGGTCGCCGTCCGCGCTCGTCGCGAACAGCACGGGGGTCAGTTCGTGCTTGCGCGAGGCGGCGACGCGGCCCAGGTGCAGTGCCTCGATCAGCTCGTACACCGACCCCAGGCCGAAGTGCGCGGGCAGCGTGGCGGCCAGGGCCGTGGGCGCGCCGCGGCCGTCCTCGGCGCGTGCCGCGGACCACAGCGCCTCCTCGGCGAGGCCCGCGCCGCCACCCCAGTCCCCGGAGATCTTCCCGATCGCGGGGAAACGGGCCGTGCGGCCGTCGGGCAGCATGCCCACGCAGTTGATGCCCGCGCCGCACACGACGGCCACGCCACGCGGCTCGTCCACGCCCGCGCGCAGGATCGCGAAGGTGTCGTTGCGCACCACGGTGGTGCGCCCCCAGCCGCGGTCGTGCAGGGCCGCCGTCAACTCCCGTTCCTCCACGGGAAGATCGGCGTTGGCGAGACACGCGGAGACATGCTCGACCGTGCCGGTGATGCCGGCCCTGGCCCTGGCCTCCTCGACCGTGGAGGCCAGGATGTCGACGGCCGCCGCGACACCGACCCTCGGCGGCTGGAATCCGGGCCCGCGGCCCGAGGCGAGCACGGAGCCGTCCGCGCCGACGAAGGCCACGTCGGTCTTGCTGTTTCCCGCGTCGACGGCGAGTACCACCGGGGGCGCCGTGGGCGGCCCGGGGCGACTCCCCGCAGGAACTTCGGTCACGCCCACGCGAGGTGCTCCTGGTTGTGCGCGATCAGCTGCTCGGTGAGCTTCTCGGCGTACTCGTGCTGGCCGATCAGCGGATGCGAGAGGAGCGCCTTGAAGACCCGGTCGCGCCCGCCGCGCAGGGCGGCCTCCAGCGCCAGGTCCTCGTATGCGGTCACTCCCGCGAGCAGCCCGGTGTACAGCGGGTCGAGTTCGTCCACCGGCAGTGGTGTCGCCCCGTTGGTGCCGACCGCCGCCTGCACCTCGATGACGGCGTCGTCCGGCAGGAAGGGAAGCGTGCCGTTGTTGTAGGTGTTCACCACCTGGTACGGAGAGCCGGCGCCGCCCAGCAGCGAGGCGGCGAGGTCCACGGCCGCCTCCGAGTAGTACGCGCCGCCGCGCTTGGCGAGCAGTTCCGGCTTCTCGTCGAGCGCCGGGTCGCCGTACATCTCCAGCAGCCGCTTCTCCATCTCCGCGACCTGTGCCGCCCGCGACGGCTTGGTGCGCAGTTCCCGTACGACCTCGTCGTGGCCGTAGTAGTAGCGCAGGTAGTACGAGGGCACGACGCCGAGGCGGTCGATCAGGTCCCTCGGCATGTGCAGATCGGCGGCGACGGCGTCGCCGTGCTCGGCCAGCAGCCGCGGCAGAACGTTCTCGCCTTCGGGCCCGCCCAGCCGCACCGCCCTCTCCCAGGTGAGGTGGTTGAGTCCCACATGATCCAGATGGACGTCGGAGGGGGCGACGTCCAGCAGCCGGGCGAACTTCCGCTGGAAGCCGATGGCGACGTTGCACAGGCCGATCGCCTTGTGCCCGGCCTGCAGCAGCGCGCGGGTGACGATGCCCACCGGGTTGGTGAAGTCGATGATCCAGGCGTCGGGGTTGGTGCGGCGGACGCGTTCGGCGATGTCCAGGACGACGGGCACGGTCCGCAGTGCCTTGGCGAGGCCGCCCGCGCCGGTGGTCTCCTGGCCGACACAGCCGCACTCGAGCGGCCAGGTCTCGTCCCGGTTGCGGGCGGCCTGTCCGCCGACGCGCAGTTGCAGCAGGACGGCGTCGGCGCCGGCGACGCCCGCGTCGACGTCCGAGGTGGTGACGATCCTGCCGCCATGGCCCTGTTTGGCGAAGATGCGCCGGGCGAGGCCGCCGACCAGTTCGAGCCTTTCGGCGGCGGGGTCGATCAGGACGAGTTCCTCGATGGGCAGGGTGTCGCGCATCCGCGCGAATCCGTCGACGAGTTCGGGGGTGTAGGTCGAACCGCCCCCCACGACAGCGAGCTTCATGTCTGACTAGCCCTTCACTCCGGTCAGTGTGACGCCCTCGATGAAGGCCTTTTGTGCGAAGAAGGAAGACCATGATCACGGGGGCCATGATCAGCACCGTGGCGGCCATGGTCAGGTTCCAGTCGGTCTGGTGGGCGCCCTTGAAGGATTCCAGGCCGTAGCTCAGGGTCCAGGCGGCCGGGTTCTCCGAGGCGTAGATCTGCGGTCCGAAGTAGTCGTTCCAGCAGAAGAAGAAGTGGAACAGCGCCACCGCCGCGACGGCCGGCCTGGCCATCGGCAGCACGATCCGCACCATCGTGCGGAACTCGCCGCAGCCGTCGATCCTGGCCGCCTCCGTGTACTCCTTCGGGATGGTCAGCAGGAACTGCCGCAACAGGAAGATGGTGAAGGCGTTGCCGAAGGCGAACGGGATGATCAGCGGCCACAGGGTGCCGGCCAGGTCCAGCTGCTTCGCCCAGAAGAGGTACATCGGCACGACGACGACCTGAGGCGGCAGCATCATCATCGCGACGACCATCATCATCGCCAGGTTGCGGCCGCGGAAGCGGAACTTGGCCAGCGCGTATGCCACGGGGATGCTGGAGCCGACGGCGAGCACGGTGCCGAGCCCCGCGTACAGCAGCGTGTTGCGCCACCAGGTCAGAAAGCCCGGTGTGTTCCAGACGGTGGCGAAGTTGCCCCATTCCCAGGTGTGCGGCCACAGATCGCGGGTGAGGGCCTGGTCGTCGCTCATCACGGCGGTCAGGAACACGAAGACGAACGGCAGCAGGAAGAAAAGGGAGGCGGCGATCGCCAGCGAGTGGATCGCGATCCACTCCAGCGCCGCCCGGCGCCGTGCGGAGCGCCGCGCGGCGGTGCCCCTCGGGCGCTGTGCCGCCGAGGGGTACGCGGTCGGGGTCATGGTGGTCATGGTTCAGTCCTCCGCCGGCATGAAGCCGGAGCGCCGCCGCATCAGGAACGCCGTGAACGCCATGGCCAGGACGAACAGCACCAGGGCGACCACACAGGCCGCGCCGGTGTCGAAGCGCTGGAAGCCGAGGTTGTACACGGTCTGCGGCACGGTGAGCGTGCTCTTGTCCGGGTATCCGGGTTCGAACTGCTGGCCGGAGCCGCCGATCACCCCGCTCGCCACCTTCGCCGCCACCAGCGGCTCCGTGTAGTACTGCATCGTCGCGATCACACCGGTGATCACGGCGAACAGCACGATCGGCGAGATGTTCGGGAGCGTGACGAAGCGGAACCGCTGCCAGGCGCGGGCACCGTCCAGCTCCGCCGCCTCGTACTGCTCCTTCGGTACGTCGAGCAGCGCCGCCATGAAGATCACCATCAGGTCGCCGATGCCCCACAGGGCCAGGATCGTCAGCGACGGTTTGGACCAGGCCGGGTCGGTGAACCAGCCGGGGGCCGGCAGCCCGATCCCCTCGAGGATCGTGTTCGCCGGTCCCGTACCGGGGTTGAGCAGGAAGACGAAGGACATGGTCGCGGCGACCGGCGGGGCCAAATAGGGCAGGTAGAAGAACGTCCGGAAGATCCCGGCCCCCGTTCTGATCTTCGTGATCAGCAGTCCGATGCCGATCCCGAACACCACCCGCAGCGACACCATCACGACGACCAGCCACAGGGTGTTGCGCAGGGCGGGCCAGAAGAAGGGGTAGTCGGTGAAGACGTACGACCAGTTCTTCAGGCCCACCCACGTCGGCGGGGCGAACCCGTCGTACTTCATGAAGGAGAAGTAGACGGTCGAGACGAGCGGGTAGGCGAAGAAGACCGCGAACCCGATCAGCCACGGGGAGAGGAAACCGAGCGTGCGCAGGGCCGACCTGCGCCGCCTCGTCCGCAGGGCGCGGCCGGCGTCAAGGGCGGTGGCGGCCATCAGCGGGCCTGCTCGTTGTCCTTGTCGACCTGGGCGTCGGTCTTCCGCAGGCCGGCGTCGAGGTCCTTCTCCCGGCCGGCCTCGTAGCGCACGCCCAGGTCCTGCGCGGTGAGCAGGAACGCACCGCCGTTGACGGACGAGGGCGCGTGAGCGCTCTTGGGATGCTGCGCGATGTTCACGAACGTGCGGTACAGCGGATCGTCGTTCAGCTCGGGCGATTTCAGGGCCGCCACGGTCGAGGGCACGTTGTGGATCGCGTTGGCGAAGGAGACGACCGCGTCGGTGTCGGTGGAGAGGTACTTCACCAGCTCCCAGGCGGCGTTCTGCTTCTTGCTCACGTTCGCCATGCCGAGGATGGTGCCGGAGAGGTAGCCCTTGCCGTAGTCGGCCGCCCGGTCGTCCGGGACGGGGAAGGGCGCCGCGCCGATCTCGAACTTCAGGTCGGCGTCCGCTGCCATCTTTCCGCGCCACTCGCCGTCGAGCTGCATGGCCACCTGGCCGGTGTGGAACGGGTGCTTGGGGCCCCACTCGTCGCCCAGGCCGGTGCGGAACTTTTCCAGCTTCTTGTACCCGCCGAGCTTCTCGGCGAGGTTCTTCTGCCAGGTGAACAGTTCCTTCGCGGCCGGGTCCTCGGCCAGGTTGGACTTGCCCTCGGCGTCGAAGTACTCCACGCCGAACTGCGAGGCGTAGTGTTCGAACGTCGTCTCGTAGCCCTGGAAGTTGGGCATGAAGCCGAGCTGCTCGTAGCTGTCGCCCTTGGCCTTGGTGAGCTTCTTCGCGACCTCGTCGAACTCGGAGAGGGTCTTCGGAGGCGCGGTGATCCCGGCCTCCTCGAACGCCTTCTTGTTGTAGTAGAGGCCGTACGCGTCCCCCAGCAGCGGGACCGCGCACCGCTTCCCGTCGTGCTCGGTGTACTTGGCCATCTGCGGCAGGAAGGTCTTCGCCGGGTCGATCCCCGACTTCTCGAGGAACGGCTTCAGATCGGCGAGCGCGTTGGTGGCGCAGAACCGGCCCACGTTGTCGGTGGTGAAGGAGGAGACCACATCCGGCGCGTTCGAACCGCCCGCGCGCAGCGCCTGGTTCAGCTTGTCGTCCGTGATGCCCTTGACGGTCTTGACCTTGATGTTGGGGTGCGCCTTCTCGAACGACCTGATGTTCGCCTCGATGGCCGCGACCTCGCTCGGCGCCGACCAGCCGTGCCAGAAGGTGAGCGTCGTCTCGGCGTTCGGATCGTCCGAGGCGGTGTTCTGCGCCTGCCCGGTACAGGCCGTTGCGAGCAGCGATATCGCGGCGGTCGCGGCGAGTGCGGCGGCCGTGGTCCGGCGGTTTCGGGGCATGACGGTGCCTCCCTGTGACAAGGACGGGTCGGGGGAAGGTGAAGCGGGGTGGTGGTGCGGTCAGCGGGAGGTGTCGAAGACCTCGTCGCGGGTGGTGGCCAGTGCGCTCTCCAGCGCCCCGCGCAGCACCGGGTGCTTGCGTACGGCCCCGAGCACGAGGCGCGGCCGGGAGGCGGCCAGCTCGGACAGCTCCGCCTGTACGCGGGTCCGCAGCGGTTCCCCGCCCGCGGCGATGACTTCTCCGGACAGGACGACCAGCTCCGGGTCGAGCACGGCCACCATGGACGCCAGACCGGTCGCGAGCCCCGTCGCGTACGCGTCGAGCAGCTGACCGTACGACCCCGAGTCGTTCTCCGCGGCCCTGGCGACCAGCGCGGTCGCGACCTCGGCATGCGGGCCGCTGCCCACGTCCTGGAGGCCGAGTTCGCGTGCCAGTCGGGGAAGCGCCTGTGCACCGGCCAGCTCCTGGAAGCCGCCGCTGTTGGCCTTGGTCACCTGGCGCACCAGCGGGGTGCCGGGCACGGGCAGGAAGCCGACCTCGCCGGCGCCGCCGGTGAATCCGCGGTGCAGCCGACCGCCTATGACGACGGCGGCGCCGAGGCCCTCCTCGTTCCACAGGAGCACGAAGGTGTCGTGACCGTGGGCCGCGCCGACGCGCTGCTCGGCGACCGCGGCGAGGTTGACGTCGTTCTCGTACTCGACGGGCATCGGCAGCGCGGCCGCGAGCTCGTCGAGCAGCGTGGGGGAGTGCCAGCCGGGCAGGTGGGACGCGTACCGCAGCCGGCCGGTGGACGGGTCGAAGGCACCCGGCGTGCCGATGACGAGGCGGTGCACGTCCGAGCGGGTGAGGCCGGCAGCCTTCACGGCCCCGTCGAGGGCGTCGGTGACCTGGCGTACGACGCTGTCGGCACGCCGCCCGGGAGTGGCGAGCTCGAACTCTCCGACGGTCGTGCCGGTGATGTCTGCGACGGCGGCACGGATGCGCTCGGGGGTGACGTCCAGGCCCGCCGCGTGGGCCACGCGTCCGTTGAGCGCGTACAGCTGGGCGCTCGGGCCCGGCCGCCCCTCCGTGGTGCCGGTGACGACGACCAGCCCCGCGGCCTCCAGCCGGGCCAGCAACTGCGACGCGGTGGGCTTGGACAGGCCCGTGAGCTTGCCGATCCTGGTCCGGGAGAGGGGGCCGTGCTCCAGCAGCAGATCGAGCGCGGCACGGTCGTTCATGGCGCGCAGGACGCGCGGGGTACCGGGCGTGGTTCCGGCCACGACGGATGCACCTGCCTCTCGGCTCCGGCCTTGCGACCTGGACTGTTAGGAAAGTTTCCTATTCCGTAGGAGGAAAGTAGGCCGCCCGCGGACACCCGTCAATGGCAAACGCCCCCTGGGCAACCAAAGAGTTACCGAAGGGGGCGTCGCAAGAAGTTGCGTGAAAGGACGAGGGCGCCGGTGACAGCCCGCGGTCAGCGGCGAGCGCTCGCGGCCGTCACTTCGAAAGACTCGCCGGCGGCGGGATCGGCGAGGCGGCCACCGACTGGGGTGACACGGACGAGGCGAACGCCGACGGGGCCGCCATGCCGGCGGTCGGGTCGGCCGCGGCCTCGTCGGCCTGCTGGGGCAGCCCGCCGACGATGCGGATGCCCGCCGCGTCGAAAGCGCGCTTGATGCGCCAGCGCAGCTCCCGCTCCACCCCGAGCGACTTGCCCGGCATCGTCTTCGCGGAGACCCGGAACGTCATCGAGTCCAGCAGCACCTCGGTCAGCCCCAGCACCTCGACAGGGCCCCACAGCTGCTCGTTCCACGGCTCGGCCTTCGCGAGGTCCTCCGCGACTTCGCCGATGACCGCCTTGACGTGGTCCAGGTCCTCCGAGGAGCGGACGGTGACATCGACGGCCGCCGTCGCCCAGCCCTGGCTGAGGTTGCCGATCCGCTTGATCTCGCCGTTGCGCACGTACCAGATCTCGCCGTTGTCGCCGCGCAGCTTCGTGACCCGCAGCCCCACCTCGATGACCTCGCCGGAGGCGACGCCCGCGTCGATGGAGTCACCGACGCCGTACTGGTCCTCCATGATCATGAAGACCCCGGACAGGAAGTCGGTGACCAGGTTGCGCGCGCCGAAACCGATCGCGACGCCCGCCACACCCGCGGACGCGAGCAGGGGCGCCAGATCGATCTTGAAGGCGCCGAGGACCATCAGGCCCGCGGTGCCGAGAATCACGAACGAAGCTATCGAGCGCAGTACGGAACCTATGGCCTCCGAGCGCTGGCGCCGCCGCTCGGCGTTGACCAGCAGGCCGCCGAGCGCCGTGCCCTCCACGGCCTGCGCGGAGCGGTTCATCCGGGCGATCAGCTTTGTCAGCGCCCGGCGCACCAGCATCCGCAGCACCAGCGCCACGACCAGGATCAGCGCGATACGCAGTCCCGTGTTCAGCCAGGTGGACCAGTTCTCCTCGACCCATCCCGCCGCGTTCTCGGCACGCTTTGCGGCCTCGTCGAGGGTGACGGGAGTGGGCGAGGGCTCGGTCTGCAGCAGGGCCGACGACCAGAAGGCGGTCACGAAAGGAACCTCCAGGCTTGCGAGGGGAGACCAATAACCCTAACCGGGCATCCGGCCCGATCCGGCTGCCTCGGCGCCCAAGAGACAAGGCTCACCGGCCCGCCCGGAAGGGCCGTCGCGGTCGTCCGAGGCCCGAGCGGGGGTACCCCGGACACCTTGTGGCGGAAAACACCTCGAGCCCGTTACGCGTACGTGGTGGCGCCGGGAGCGGCCATGAGGCGAAACTGATGACAGATCGTCCCGGCGCGAGCCACGCGCCGCCGGCGTACAAGGAGGCATCCACCGTGCCGCACGTCCTGGTCCTCAACGCGTCGTACGAGCCCCTCGGCGTCGTACCGCTCCGCCGCGCGCTCGTCCTCGTCCTGGAGAACAAGGCTCTCTGCCTCGAGGAGTCCGGCGCCTTCATGCATAGCGCGACCCGCGTCATCGCCGCGCCCAGCGTCGTGCGACTCAAGCGGTTCGTGCGGGTCCCCTACCGGGGGCCCGTTCCTCTTACCCGCAAAGCGCTCTTCGCCCGCGACGGCGGGCGCTGCATGTACTGCGGTGGCGTCGCAACCAGCGTCGACCACGTCGTTCCGCGCAGCCGCGGGGGTCAGCACGCCTGGGACAACGTGGTGGCCGCGTGCCGCCGCTGCAACCACGTCAAGGCCGACCGGCACCTGCGGGAGCTCGGCTGGCGGCTGCGCCACCAGCCGGCACCGCCGAGCGGGCTCGCCTGGCGCATCATCGGCACCGGCCACAGGGATCCGCGGTGGCTGCCGTACCTGCAGCCGTACGGCGCGGACGACGCGATCACCCGCATCGACAGCATCTCGGTCGACGGCATCTCCGCGTGACGGACGTGCGCTCGACCGCCGGACGGGCCGGAGCTGCCGGGCAGCTCCGGC
>NZ_JBEXRZ010000068.1:0-34935 GCF_040613325.1 Streptomyces sp. NPDC006283
GCCATATCCCGTACGGCACAAGGGCATTCGGAGATTTCCATGCGCAGCAGCTCCGGCGGAGGGTCGGCCTCGTACGCATGGGCGCCCCTCCCGGCCGCCAGGCCGGGGGAGCACTCGGGCGACTGGCGACCACACAGCAAGGTGCCGTAGCCGGCCTCGCAAGCCCGAGAAGACCGCCCGGACAGGGCCTAGCCGATGTCGGGGATCCGCCAGTCGATGGGCTCGTGGCCCTGGGCCGCCACGGCCTCGTTGATCCGGGTGAACGGCCGGGAGCCGAAGAACTTCTTCGCGGACAGCGGCGAGGGGTGTGCCCCCTTGACGACCGCGTGCCGCTCCTCGTCGATGAGCGGCAGCTTCTTCTGAGCGTAGTTGCCCCAGAGGACGAAGACCGCCGGGTCGGGCCGGGAGGCCACCGCGCGGATCACCGCGTCGGTGACCTTCTCCCAGCCCTTGCCCTTGTGGGAGTTGGCCTCGCCGGCCCGGACGGTGAGCACCGCGTTGAGCAGGAGGACGCCCTGCCGCGCCCACGGCATCAGATAGCCGTTGTCCGGGACGGGGTGCCCCAGCTCGCTCTGCATCTCCTTGTAGATGTTCCGCAGGGAGGGCGGGGTCTTGACGCCCGGACGCACGGAGAAGCAGAGGCCGTGCCCCTGGCCCTCCCCGTGGTACGGGTCCTGTCCGAGGATCAACACCTTCACCCGGTCGTACGGCGTGGCATCGAGCGCGGCGAAGACTTCCGCGCTCGGCGGGTACACCGGTCCGTTCGCCCGCTCCTTCTCGACGAATTCGGTGAGCTCCTTGAAGTAGGGCTTCTGCAGCTCCTCGCCGAGAACGCCGCGCCAGGACTCGGGCAGCATGTCGGTGTCGGTCACGTCAACAACCTCCGGTGAACGGTCAGTTCCGAGATCTCGGATCCGAGATCTCAGAACCTACCCGGCGGCACTGACAGAGCGCCTACCAGCTGGCCTTGCGGTGCAGCTCCCAGACCTGCATGACGGTCTGCGGGTCGAGGGCGCGCTCACCGCCGGCGATCTCCTCGCTGGCCGCCACGTACAGCTTGCCCTGCCACAGCGGCAGCAGGCGAACATCGTCGACGAGGATCTCTTGGGCCCGCTCGAACTGCTTCGTGACGGCTCCGCGGTCGCTCTCGCGCCGGGACTGCACAAGCTGCTCGGAGATCTCGGGCGCCTCGTACGGAGTGCCGAGGACGTTGTTCGGACCGACGAACGGCGCGATGAAGTTGTCCGGGTCAGGGAAGTCCGGGAACCAGCCTCGGCCGAAGACGGGGTACTGCCCGTTCTGGTAGCCCTTCTGGAACTCCGCCCACGGCTTGCCCTCGAGCGTGATCTTGAACAGGCCGGTCGCCTCGAGCTGCCGCTTGAGCTCGGCGAACTCCGGTTCCGTCGCGGAACCGTACCGGTCGGTGGTGTACCAGAACGTCAGCGCGACCGGCTCGGTGATCCCCGCACCGGTGAGGATCTCCTCCGCCTTGGTCACGTTCGGCTCGCCGAACCGGTCGAAGAACTCGGTCGTGTGCCCGGCGATGCCCTTGGGCACCATCGAGTACAGCGGTTCCGCCGTGCCCTTGTAGACCTTCTCGACGAGCGCCCCGCGGTCGACGATCTGCGCGATCGCGCGGCGCACGGCCAGCTTGCCCGCGTTCGGGTCGGCGGGGTTGAAGACGAGGTAGCGAATGTCGGCACCGACGGTCTCGACGAGCTGGAGGTGGTCGTTCTCGGGCTTCTTCTCCTGAAGCTCGACGACCTGCTCCGCTGTCAGACCACGGTTGATCGCGTCGATCTCGTGCTCCTTCAGCGCCGTCATCATGACGCCGGAGTCGCCGTAGTAGCGGATGGTGACCGCGTCGTTCTTGATCTTCGCGAAGCCCTTGTAGTTGGCGAAGCGGGTGAGCTCGGCCCGGTCGCCCTTCTTGTACGACTCCAGGGCGTACGGGCCGGAGCCGGTCAGCTTGCCGTCCTCGCGGAGCCTGTCGGCCGGGTACTCGGAGGGCGGCACGATCGACATGGCCGGCGTGGCCAGGATGAACGGGAACGTGGCGTCGGACGTCTTGAGACGGAACGTGACGATACGGTCGCCGGTCGTCTCGACCTTGTCGAGCGACCCCAGCAGCCCCTTGGGGCCGCCGGCGACGTCGATGGTTCTGATGCGGTCGATGGAGTGCTTGACCGCGGCGGCGTCCAGCTTGTCACCGTTGGTGAAGGTCAGACCCTCGTGCAGCTCGCACTCGAAGACCTTGTTGCCGGTGTCCGTGAACCGGCAGTCGGCGGCGTCCGGCTGCGGAGCGGTGCTGCCCGTCGGGAAGCTGACCAGGGTCTGGAAGACGTTCCGGTACAGCTCCCACGAGCCGTCCCAGGCAGCGGCCGGGTCGAGAGTGCTCGGCTCGCTCGTCGTGCCGACGGAGATCTTCTGTTCACGGTCGGCGTCCTCGTCCGAGAAAAGACCGCAGCCCGCCAGCAGAGATATGGACGCTAGGGCTGCAGCGGCCTGCAGACAGGTCCGGTAGAACACGTGCACGCTCCTCGTTCAGCCATGGGTCGGCGAACCATACCGCAGCGCCCCGCCGGGTCAACCTGGAGGCCCGGCGGGGCACTTGGATCATTCAGGAACAAACCGCCTCACGACGGTCCGCTGGGCGTCAGTGCACACCCGCATTGAGGAAGATACCGCCGTCGACGACGAGCGTCTGCCCCGTGATCCAGTCCGACTGTGCGGAGGTCAGGAAAGCCGCCGCGCCGCCGATGTCCTCGGGCACTCCGAGCCGTCCCAGCGGGTAGGCCGCCGCCGCCTCGGCCTCACGGCCCTCGTACAGCGCCTCGGCGAACTTCGTCTTGATCACCGCGGGGGCGATGGCGTTGACCCGGACGACCGGCGCGAACTCGTGCGCCAGCTGGAGGGTCAGGTTGACCATGGCCGCCTTGCTCATCCCGTACGCCCCGATGAACGGGGACGCGGAGACGCCGGCGACGGACGCGATGTTCACGATCGCACCGCCGTTCTCCTTCTGCCAGGCCTTCCACGTCTGCTGGGCGAAGCCCAGCGCGGAGATCACGTTGGTCTCGTAGACCTTCCGCGCCACGTTCAGGTCGAGCTCGGCCATGGGGCCGAAGACCGGGTTGGTGCCCGCGTTGTTGATCAGGAAGTCGACGCGACCGAACGCCTCCATGGTGCGTTCGACCGCTGCCGCCTGGTGGGCCTCGTCGGCGGCCTTGCCGGCCACCGCGATGGCACGGTCCGCCCCGAGCCGCTCCACGGCCTCCTTGAGCGCCTCCTCGCCGCGGCCGGTGATGCACACCCGGTCGCCGCGGGCGACGAGCGCCTCGGCGACGCCGTATCCGATGCCCCTGCTGCCGCCGGTGATCAGCGCGACCTTGCCGCTGTCCGGCGCCTGCTCGGCCCCTGCTGCCTGTGCTGCTGCCATGTCCGTCGTACCCCGATTCAGTTGAGCGGGCCGCCGGCCACGTACATGACCTGGCCCGAGACGAAGCCGGCGTCGTCGCCCGCGAAGAAGGCGATCGCATTCGCGACGTCCTCGGGGCGGCCCACGCGCTGGACGGGGATCTGGGTGGCGGCGGCGGCCTGGAAGTCCTCGAAGCCCATGCCGACCCGCTCGGCGGTCTGCGCGGTCATCTCGGTGACGATGAAGCCGGGGGCGACGGCGTTGGCGGTGATGCCGAACTTGCCGAGCTCCTTGGCGAGGGTCTTGGTGAACCCCTGCAGGCCGGCCTTGACCGCCGCGTAGTTGGCCTGGCCGCGGTTGCCGAGCGCCGAGGACGACGAGAGGGAGACGACACGCCCGAAGCCGGCGTCCACCATGTGCTTCTGGCAGGCCTTGGCCATCAGGAACGCGCCCTTGAGGTGCACGTTGATCACGGTGTCCCAGTCGGACTCGCTCATCTTGAAGAGCAGGTTGTCGCGGAGCACACCGGCGTTGTTGACGAGGATCGTCGGCGGGCCGAGCTCGGCCGCCACCCGGGCCACCGCGGCCTCCACCTGTCCGGCGTCCGAGACGTCGCAGCCCACCGCCAGGGCCTTGCCGCCGGCCGCGGTGATCTTCTCCACGGTGTCCTTGCAGGCCGCCTCGTCGAGGTCGAGTACGGCTACGGCGCGGCCCTCGGCCGCGAGCCTGACCGCGGTGGCGGCGCCAATGCCGCGTGCGGCCCCGGTCACGACAGCCACACGCTGCTCGGTGGTGGACATTCTGGTTCTCCTCGCCCTTGAAGCCCGTCAATCCTGTGCCGGCGACTGCTCACGGCTCCTTCGCTGAGCAACCGCTTAGTACCTTCGGCAGACAGGACGCTAGAAGCCCTGGCACTCGGTGTCAACGGCACCGCGGATCAACGGCGCATGTCACACCGATCGCCGGCGGCTCCTCATCGCACCAGCAGGTCGAGCAGCCGCTCCACCTCCGCCTCCGGATCGAGCGTGAGCCCGGTGTGCACCGGCCCCGGCTGCACGACCGTGGAGCGGGGAGCGATGAGCCATCGGAAGCGGCGGCCGGCGTCGTCGCGGGCGGCCTGCCCGGCGTCCTCGCCGCCGAGGCAGACGCCCTCGACGGCATGCAGGGCGGCCCGTACGCCGGTCACGTCCGCCTGCGGGTCGAGCGCCCTCAGCTTGGTCTCGTCCAGATGCGTGCGGGCCGCCACGAAGGACTTCGCGCGGCAGTAGACCACCACGCCCGCATTGAAGCACTCCCCGCGCTCGACCCGCGGAACCACGCGTAGCAGTGCGTACTCGAAAACGTCGCGGTCGCTCACTGGGCGGTGTCCTTCGTGCTCTGCTTCGTCGGGTGCGGCCACGGGGCCAGGTGGTCGGTCAGCCAGCCCGGCGCCTGGGAAGGCCTGGACTTCGTCGGGGCGCCGAGGGTGACGCGCTCGTGGATGGTGGCGGCGCGCGGCAGCAGAGCCTCCACGTACGAACGGCGCAGGGCGTCGGTCGAGTCGAAGCCCGGCTCGTCGACCAGCCACTCGTCGGGGACCTCTGCGGTGATCTCGGTGAGCAGTTCCTCGGTCACCAGCGGCGCGAGTTCGGCGGCGGCAGCGGCGACATCGGGGCCGAAGCGGGCGAGCGCGTGGTCGGAGGCGTCGTACGGCTTGGCGGCGGAGGCGGCGGCACCCGGCCAGTTGTGGTGCCAGATCATGGTGGCTCCGTGGTCGATCAGCCACAGATCCCCGTGCCACACCAGCATGTTGGGATTGCGCCAGGAGCGGTCCACGTTGTTGATCAGCGCGTCGAACCAGACGACTTTGCCCGCCTCCTCCGGGTCGACCTCGTAGGCGAGCGGGTCGAAGCCGAGCGAGCCGGGCAGGAAGTCCATGCCCAGGTTGAGACCACCACTGGCCTTGAGCAGCTCCTGCACCTCCTGGTCGGGCTCGGAGAGACCGATGACGGGGTCGAGCTGGATGGTGACGAGCTCGGGCACCCGCAGCCCCAGCCTTCGCCCGAGCTGTCCGCAGATCACCTCGGCGACCAGGGTCTTGCGGCCCTGCCCGGCGCCGGTGAACTTCATGACGTAGGTGCCGAGATCGTCGGCCTCGACGATGCCGGGGAGCGAGCCGCCTTCACGCAGGGGCGTGACATAGCGGGTCGCGGTGACTTCGGAAAGCATTCCCCCACAGTAACTTGAGCGTGATCACGGTCTGGGCCGATCGGGCGGACGGGAAGGCCGATCGGGCTGATGAGAAATCCGTGAAGACTTGAACGGCGTCGTCCCGGGTCCCGTACAACATCACGAACCGGCCGGTTCGAGGGCCGGACAGTGGAGAGGAAGCATCATGACCGGATCGCAGGGGACCGCGCGGACCGTGGCGCGCCGTACCGTCGTCGCCGCGGTGGGCGGGGCCGGTCTCACCGTCGCGCTGACCGCGTGCGGCGGCTCGGACGACTCGGTGCAGACCGGGTCCGACAAGCCCGCGGGGGACGGCGGCGCGGCCGGGTCCGGAGGTGGCGCGGGCGGCACCGTGCTCGCCAAGACCGCCGACATCCCGGAGGGCGGCGGCAAGGTCGTCGGGGACGTGGTGATCACCCAGCCGGTGGCGGGCGAGTTCAAGGCCTTCTCGTCGAAGTGCACGCACCAGGGCTGCGCGGTCAAGGACATCTCGAACGGCACGATCAACTGCCCTTGCCACAACAGTCAGTTCGACGCGTCCGACGGCAGCGTCAAGGCGGGCCCCGCGACCGCGCCGCTGCCGCCCACCTCGATCACGGTGGAGGGGGACTCGATCAAGCTCGCGTGATGCGGCGGAGGCCCTTCCAGCAGGACAGCACCTCCTCGGTGGTGACGATCGTCGCCACGAGCGACAGGGTGTTGCGGATCATCGCGGGGGTGTACTCGGCGGGTACCCCCGCGATGGCGTCCGCCACGACAACCGCGGTGTAACCGAGGTTCACCGCGTCGAAGACCGCGCAGGGCACGGCGACGTTCGCCGAGACGCCGGTGACGACGAGGGTGCGGCAGCCGAGGTTGCGCAGCAGCGGGTCCACGTCCGTGCCGGCGAGGGGCGAGAGCCCGTGCAGTCGGCGTACGACGATGTCCTCGGGCGCCACCTCGATCGGCGGGGCGACGCGTACCGCCGACGTGCCGGTGTGCTGTTGCACCGGGAGCCGTTCCGCGGCCCTGAACAGCCGCGCGTTGCGGTTGGACCCTCTGCCGTCGGGGCGCCGCTCGGCCACCGCGTGCAGCACCTGTGCGCCGGCGTCGTGGGCCGCGCCGACCAGCCGGGCGATGTTGCGCAGTGCGCCGGACGAGCTCGCCTGCGCGGCGAGTTCCGGCAGGGCACTGTCCTTCCCGACGACGCCCTCCTGGCACTCGACGGTGAGAAGCGCGGTGGTGGACGCCTCGAGCTGTTCCATGAGCTGCTCGAAGGACGGCATGGGACCTCCTGGTTCTCGCGTCCGGGCAGCGCGGGAGCGCGACGGTAGCCGCCATTGCGCGCCGGGGGAAGACACTCCATGCTTACCGGCAGAACTTCTGACGCCTGGTCAGTTCGCCGAGCCGGAGGGCCGCAGATGACCGCCACACAGCGCCGGGGCCGTCGCATCATGATGGCTCCGGGCGAGATCGACGCCTTCTTGACCGAGCAGCGCACCTGCCGCGTCGCCACCGTCTCCCCCGACGGGCGGCCGCACGTGGGCGCCCTGTGGTTCGCCTGGGACGGCGCGTCGCTGTGGCTCTACTCCCTCACCCGCAGCCGCCGCTGGGCGGACCTGCGCCGTGACCCCCGCATCGCGGTGGTGGTGGACGACGGCGAGGAGTACGGGGAGCTGCGGGGCGTCGAGCTGTCGGGCACCGCCGTGTTCGTCGGAGAGTCCCCCCGCACCGGTGAGGTCGTTCCCGAACTGGCCGTCCCGGAAGCGCTGTTCGCCGCGAAGAACTTCGGCCTCGACACCATGCCGCACGACGGCCGGCACGCCTGGCTGCGGCTCACGCCCGACGCGATCGCATCCTGGGACTTCCGCAAGCTGTCAGCCCTCTGACCCCGCGGCCCTGCGCAGCGCGTCGACCGCCGCCCTGATCGACGGCCTGCGGTCGGCGTCGGTGCGCCACACCGCGTACACATGGCGGCGCATCATCTGCCGTACGGGAACGAGCGCGACGCCGTCGGGAACCGGCCCTCGGCCGAGGCGCGGCGCGACGCAGACACCGAGCCCCGCGGCGATCAGTGCCAGCTGGGTGTGGTGCTCGCCGGCCAGGTGCGAGATCCGCGGCTCGATGCCCTTGGAACGCAGGGTGAAGACCAGCCACTCGTGGCAGAACTCGCCCTCCGGCCAGGAGACCCACTCGTCCTCCGCGAACTCCTCGAGGTCGACCTCCGCGCGGCCGGCGAGGGGATGACCGGACGGCATGGCGATGTCGGGGGCGTCGTCGAGCAGCTGCGCCTGCGCCAGTCCGCCGGGCACGGGCAACCGCTTGTTGCTCCAGTCGAGCACCACGGCGAGGTCGAGGTCCCCGCGGACGACGGCGCCGATGCTCTGCTCCGGCTCCAATTCCCGCGACAGCACCCGCAGCTCCGGATGGTCCCGGCGCAGCGAGGACACCGCCGCCGGAAACAGCCCGCGGGCGGCGGTCGGGAACGCCCCGATCCTGACCTCTCCGACCACCTGGCCGCGCCGGGCCTCGATGTCGGACTGCGCGAGCTCGACCTGGGACAGGATGCGCGCGGCATGGTCGGCGAGGAGCCGGCCGGCGTCGGTGAGGCGCACGCCCCGCCCGTTCTTCGCCAGCAGTTGCTGGCCGACCTCCCGCTCCAGCTTCGCCATCTGCTGGGAGACGGCCGAGGTGGTGACATGCAGCCCGTCGGCCGCCGCGCCGACCGATCCGTGGCGGGCGAGGGCGTCCAGCGTACGCAGGCGCTCCAAATTCAACATGTAAGCAATGCTAAGCGATGGGGTCCATAAATTCTCGCTTGTCCTACGAGATGGATCGAGCCATCGTAGGCACCATGACCACCGCAGCCGCCGGGGCGGACAGCCCCCGTTCCCCTGTCCGGACCACGCCCCCAGCCACGTCCCCGACACCCGTCCCCCGGGGCCGGAGGGTCCTCGACTGGCGCATCCGGTTCGCTGCCCTGTCGACGGTCTGGGGCTTCAGCTTCCTTCTCATCAAGGTGGGCACCGAGGCGTACGCCCCCTTCCAGGTCACCTTCGGCCGCCTCCTCTTCGGCACGGCGGTGCTCGTCGTCGCCATGGCCGTCCGCCGCGAACGGCTGCCCCGGGGCCTGCGCACCTGGGGTCATCTGACCGTCGCGGCGTTCTTCCTCAACGCCCTGCCGTTCTCACTCTTCGCCTATGCCGAGCTCACGATCCCCTCGACGCTCGCCGGTATCTGCAACGCCACATCACCCCTGTGGGGCATGGCACTCTCCCTCGTGGCGCTCTCCGAGGACCGGCCGACCCGTCGCCGGGTCGCCGGGCTCGGACTCGGATTCCTGGGGGTGCTCACCGTCCTCGGCGCCTGGCAGGGCTTCTCCGGACTGGACTTCGGCGGCACGGCGATGGCGCTCCTCGCCTCGCTCAGCTACCCGATCGGCTGGATCTACGTGCGCCGTACCCTGGCGGGGACCGGCAGCTCGACCCTGTCGCTGACCGGCGCCCAGCTGGGCCTCGCGACAGTACAACTCGCTGTGGTGACCCCACTGTTCACCACCCTCCCCTCCGCGTTCCCGCTCGTCCCACTGCTCGCCGTGGTCGCTCTCGGGACGCTCGGCACAGGGCTGGCGCTGCTGATCCAGTACGGGCTGGTCGTCGAGGTCGGCCCGACGACGGCGCAGATGGTCACCTACTTCATCCCGGTCATCGCCACGGCGGCGGGCGTCGCGGTCCTCGGCGAGCACCTGGCCTGGAACACTCCGGTGGGGGCACTGATCGTCCTGGCGGGTGCGGCCCTGACCCAGAGCCGGCCGAAGTCCGCGGCACCCGCGCCCGAGAGGCAGCGGACGGTGTCGGCACCGCCCCGGCCCGAGCAGGAACGCCTCGCCGTCGGGCGGACTCAGCCGTAACTGCGGGCCGGCATCGGGCCGACCGCCGAGGCGACTGCTTCGGCGAGCGGCTCGATGTCCGCCTGCCGCAGGCCCGAGACGGTCAACCGCACCCCCGGCGGCGAGGACAACCGGAAGCGCGCTCCCGGAGCGACCGCCCATCCCGCGTGCAGCAGCCGCGTCACTGCCCCGGTCTCGTCCGGGACGCTCACCCATACGTTCATGCCGCTGCGCCCGCGGGCCTGGACTCCTCTTCGTGCCAGCGCGTCGATGAGGGCGTCGCGGCGCCCGCCGTAGGCGCGGGCGACGGCAACGGGGTCGACGGCGTCCGAGGCCCACAGATGGGCGACGGTGTGCTGCAGCAGCCGGCTGACCCAGCCGGGCCCCAGGCCCAGTCGCCCCAGCACACGGTCGACGGTGACGTCGTCTCCGGTGAGGACGGCGACACGCAGGTCCGGTCCGTACGCCTTGGCCGTCGACCGCACGTACGCCCAGTGGTCCGTGACCCCGGCGAGCGGGTGCAGCGGCTGGTCGACGATGGCGTACCCGTGGTCGTCCTCGATCAGCAGGGTGCCGGGGGACCGGGCGAGCACGGTGCGCAGTTCATCCGCGCGGCGGCGGCTGAGGGCCGCGCCGGTCGGGTTCTGCGCGCGGTCCGTGACGACGAGCGCCCGGGCCCCGGCGCTCAGCGCGCGCTCCACCTCCTCCGGCAGCGGGCCGTCGTCGTCGAGCGCGACGGGCAGGACCTTGAGCCCCAGGGCCGACACGAGGTCCAGCAGGCTCCCCCAGCCCGGATCCTCGACGGCGACCGCGTCGCCCGCCCTGAGGTGCGCGGCGAGGACGCGTTCGATGGCGTCCAGGGAACCGGAGGTGGCCGCGAGGGGTCCGGCGGGGATGCCGTCGGTGTCCATGGCGGCTCGCGCCAGGCGCACGAACTCGGCGTCCAGCGGCTCATGGCCATAGAGGCCGGGCTCTTTCGCATGCCGCCGCGCGGCGGCGGTGAGCGCGGCGTCCAACGGCGGCAGCAGCGAGACGTCGGGGTTGCCGTCACCAAGGTCCCGTACGCCGGGGGGCGCGTCGACCCGGATGGATCCGCGCGCCGTACTGGCCGGCCGGGGGCGGATCCGGCTGCCCCTGCGGCCGGCGGTCTCGATCACTCCGCGCTCGCGCAGGGTGCGGTAGGCGGCCGCGACGGTGTTCGGATTGACCCCGAGCTCCGTCGCCAACTCACGCATGGGTGGCAGCAGTTGGCCCGGCTCGAGGTCTCCCGCACCCACGGCGCGCTCGACGCTCGCGGCAATCTCCGATGCACGCCGCCCGACGATCCGATACTCTCCTAGCACAAACAACATTATGCACTAGTGCAATGGAGAACGCAATGTCCGAGTCCGCGGAGGCCTACGAGCCGACAGAGCGCACCATCCCGACCCGCGCCCGTGAGCGCGCTTCGTACGACCGCGAACTGGTGCACTCGATACTCGACACCGCCTACATCTGCCACCTCGGTTTTGTCCGCGACGGCGCGCCGGTCGTCCTCCCGACGCTGTTCGCCCGTGTCGGGGAGCGGCTGTACGTGCACGGGTCGACGGGCTCGCGCCCCCTGCGCATGGCGGGCGGGACGGATCCGGGCCTGCCGGTGTGCGTGACGGTGACCCACGTCGACGGGCTCGTACTGGCACGCTCCGCCTTCCATCACTCGCTCAACTACCGGTCCGTCGTGGTCCACGGCAGCGCCCGGCAGGTCACCGACCCGGCGGAGAAGCGCACGGCGCTCGACGCGCTGGTCGACCACGCGATCCCCGGCCGCTCCGCCGACTCCCGTCCTGCCAACGCCAAGGAACTCGCGGCGACGGCCGTGCTCCGCCTCGACCTGACCGAGGTCTCGGCCAAGACCCGCACAGGCGCCCCGAACGACGACCCGGCGGATCTCACGCTCCCCTACTGGGCGGGCGTCGTCCCGGTCTCGGTCCAGGCCGCCACCCCGATCCCCTCCCCCGACCTGGCCCCGTCCACGCCCCTGCCCGCCTATCTCTGACGCGGGGGACGGCAGGGGGCGGGCGCGGCGGGGCTCCGCCCGCACGACATGCGGGGGGCGGAGCCCGGTTCCACGAAGCGACGGGACCGGTCTCGAGGAGCGACGGGACCGGTCGTGAGAAAGCGACGCGTCAGGGGGACGTCACGCGGGCGCGACCAGCCGTCTCCGCCCCGCCGCCCCCCGCGCCTCCGCCGCCGCGAGCCCCGCCACCGCCGTGAGCAGCAGCAGCGTGCCCGTCACCGTCGCGGGCGTCAGGCGCTCGTCGAGCAGTGTCACCGCGATGACCGCCGCGCTCACCGGCTCCAGCAGCATGATCACCGACACTGTCGCCGCCCGGACGACCGCCGCGCCCGCGAAGTAGAGGGCGTAGGCCAGGGCAGTCGGCACGGCGGCGACGTACGCCATCAGCACGACGACGCGCGCCAGTTCCGCCGTGTGCGGCAGCAGGCCTTCGCCGAGCACCATCGGCAGCAGCCCCACCGACCCGATCGCGAACGCCCACGCCGTCGTCGACAGCGAGTCCCCGCCGCCTCCGTCCCTGCCGAGCCAGCGCGTCAGCAAGGTGATCGCGGCGTATCCGGCGGCGGACAGCACGGCGAGCAGGACCCCCACCGGCCGTACGTCCGCGGCTGTGCCGCCGAGGACGAGCACGCCGAGCCCCGCCAGTGCGCCGAGGACTGCCAGGGTCCCGCCGCGGCCCAGCTGCTCCCCCATCGTCAGTCGTGCGCCGACCGCGATGAGGACGGGGCCCGCGCCCAGCGTCACGACCGTGGCGACGGCGAGGCCCGTCACCTCGACTGCGGCGAAGTAGGCGCTCTGGAAGATCGTGAGGCCGACACCCGTGCCGAGGATACGCACGAGCCGTCGGGGGCGCGGTTCGGCCAGGGGAGCGAGCCCACCGGCACCGGCCGGCGTGGAGCGCCGCCGCGCGCGCAGCCAGAGCACGGGGAGCAGCAACGCCAGCCCGCCCACGCACCGCCAGAACGACAGCGCGAGCGGACCGAGGTCGCTCACCTCGAACGCGAGGGACGCGGCGGCGCCGGCGGTCCCCCAGGCGAACCCGGCAAAGATCAGATAGATGAGGCCCCGCCCGACGGTCGGTCCGGCCAAGACGCCGGCAGACCCTCCGGCGGACGCGCCGGCAGACATGAGGGCGGCAGCAGAAGGTGCAGCGGACGCCGCAGGGCAACAGGAAGAGGAACTCGACACGTGACTTCTCCGCGTGGTGATCAGGTCGGCTGGTCGCTCGGCTCAGTCACGCGGGCAGCACCATCATGCTCGGGACCGACCCGAGCCCGGCCTGTGTCAGGGAGACGGCCGCCCGCGTTACGCGGCGGGCGGCGAAAGTACGGTCGAAAGCATGCTCGCCACCCTACGGCGCTCGCCGACCGGCGGACAACTCACTTGGTTCGGCACCGTCACCGGCCATCGCCGGGACGGCCTCCGGCCCGCCTGCCGCCACCGGCCCGGCCGGCGGCTTCGGCGCCTGCGACTGGGCGATGAACGCGCCGACGAGGACGACCGCGCCACCGATGATCTGCGGCGCCGAAAGGTGCTCGTGCAGGAGCACCCACGCCAGCACGGTCGCGACGACCGCCTCCAGGCAGGCCACCACTCCCGCCACCTGCGGCGACAACCGGCGTACCGAGACGACGCCCGTCACGTACGCGAGCACGGTGGCGATCAGCACGACCCACCCCAGCAGAAGCACCGCCGGCACCTCGGTGCCGCCCATGTCCGCCCCACCGGCCAGCAGCGACCAGTCCATGCCCCAGGGCCGGGAGACCACCGTGAGCACTGCCGCGCCGATGAGGAGCCCGTACGCGATCACGCCGAGCGGGTCGGGCGCGTCCTCGCCGTCGCCGCCGTGGTCGGAGAGGACGAAGTAGCCCACCTGGCAGCAGGCGGCGCCGAGGGCCAGCAGCAGCCCGAGCGCGTCGAAGCTCAGCCCGGCCCAGACCTCGACCACGCACGCGAGGCCGGCGACCGCGAGGACAACGCCCAGCGCGGCCGCCCTTGTCACGGCGCGGCGCTGGACGAAGCGGACCCAGCCGAGCACGAGAGCGGGGGCCAGATACTCGATCAGCAACGCGACGCCGACGGGGATGCGCGAGATCGACGCGAAGTAGCAGGCCTGGACGCCGGCCACTGCCAGCAGCCCGAACCCCGCGAGCAGCGCCGGCCTGCGCCGGAGCAGGCTCCGGTGGCGCCAGGCCACCGGCAGCATGACCAGCGCGGCACCGGCGACGCGCAGCCATACGACGTGCAGCGGGTCGAGCCCCGCCTCGATCAGCGGCTTGGCCGCGACGCCCGATCCACCGAACGCGAACGCCGAGCCCAGGGCGAGTCCCAGGCCGGCGCTCCTTCCCTGAGACGCTTGCATCGGCACATCATGTCAGCGCCGGTCAGGACCGTCACCCCTGTGACACATGTCGAGACAGCTCCGAGATCCGCGCCGCGACCAACGCCGCCTCGACGCCCGCCCTCCGCAGTACCTCGACCGCCCGGGATCCGGGGTCGGTGGCTACGCACGCCAGCACGTCCATGCCCGTGGCCCGGCTGTCGCCGCGCCTCCGCGCCATGGCGAGTGCGCCCGCCATGGCAGCCACGGCCGCGGGCGACCATCCCGGAACGTCGGGCATCGCCCGGCCGGCCGGCACAGAAGGAGAGCGCCCCGGATCGGCGTCGCGGGCCACCGGAAGCGCGCCGGAGTCCTCTACGGAGCCCTGCCACGCGAGTCCGTAACCGATGCTGCGCTGCACGAGGTAGCCGAGGACCCGCGCCACCTGCGCCGGGCGGCCGACCGCGGCCCTGACCTCGGGGTCGTGCTCCATCAGTGAGTGCAGCAGATGGGCCGTGTCGATCTGCCGGTCCCCGTCTCGCAGCACCCGTCTGCGGGCACCGGCGACCACCGAGGCCAACTCCACGGTGAGTGCGGCTTCGATGTCGGCGCGGACAGGGGCGGGCGGCCGCCGGGGCAGCCACGAGGCAGGGCTTTGCACATCTCCCACCTCATCAGGTGTCCGGCGCCGCGGCGTCCTCGCGGGGGAGCATTTGGGCATCCCACCGAAGTTGGGCACGCACGGGCGACTCCTCCTCCCTGCGGATGAGACCGCGGCAGTTCGTCCGCCGACCGCCGCACCGCTCTCGCTCCGCACCGGCCCCTCGCCTGCACGAACCGGACCCGCGACGGAAGCTGATGGTTCGTCAGTATTGAATGTTGTCGCACTCAGAGCTACGGTCCGCGACACCGTAACCCGACCCGAAGGGGTGGTCGCATGGCCGAAGTCAGCGCGGAGGCACGCATCGAGGCACCGGCCGGAAAGGTCTGGGCCCAGTTGACCGACTTCGCCTCCTACGGCCGGTGGAACGCCACCCACACCAGCTTCCCGAAGGGCGGCCCGGATCCCCTGGAGACCGGTGCCACCTTCGCGGAGAACATGAAGCTGATGGGCTTCCCCGCGGAGGTGACCTGGACCGTGGAGGAGCTGGAGGCAGAACGTGTACTCGCCATCAAGGGCAAGGGCCCGATGTCCGTCGTCGTCGGTACCCGATACTCGCTCACCCCGGTCGGCGACGCGACGGACGTGCGCATAGACGGCGAATTCACGGGCGCGGCCGTGTCGCTGATGGCAGGCAAGCTGACGGACTCGGCGACGGCCGCGCTCAACGAGTCTCTCCGCAAGCTCGGCGGCCTGGTCGCCTGAGCGGCCCGTACACACCGCCGCGCCTCACGCCCCTTGACGACCCACCACTCGACCGACGACGAAGGGCCCCGCGATCACGCGGGGCCCTTCGAAACCGTACGGGCTCAGTGCTCGTCGGCGAGGATCAGGTAAAGCTTCTTGCGGGCCTCGTTGATGACGGCGACAGCCTTCTGCCGCTGTTCGACGCTGCCGGTCTTCCAGACCTGACCGAACGCCTCCATGAGGCCGAAACCGGCCTGCCGGATCTCGTTGACCGTCTCCCAGTCGACACCGCGCCCGGCCTCCTCCCATGGAGCCTCAGGGCCGGACTCGGCCTCGGCGCGCCCGGTGTCGGTCAGCGTGAACAGCTTCTTGCCGCCCTCGCTCTGACTGATGATCAAGCCCTCGTCCTCCAGCAGCTGGAGCGTCGGATAGACCGAGCCCGGGCTGGGCTTCCACGCCCCGCCGCTGCGCTCGCCGATCTCCTGGATCATCTCGTAACCGTGCATCGGGCGGTCCTTGAGCAGCGCCAGGATCGAGGCGCGCACGTCGCCGCGCCGCGCCCTTCCCCGCCCGCCGCCGCGACCGCGTCCGCCGAAGGGGCCGCCACCGAAGGGCGGACCCCAGGGCCCGAAGGCCGCCCGTCGGCCTTCGGACTCGCCCCGACCCTGATGGCCGGGCCCGCAGTACCCATGACCGCGGCCGTGCTCGTGTTCCGGTCCGTTTCCATGTGAACGCATCGCTACGCTCCTTCCATCGTTGATCAGTCGCGATGCGTCAACGATATATCGGAACCGATCGTACGACAAGGCCCTGTGGGGCCGCCGCCCCCGAATTGGCCTTGGCCTGCGACGTCACGCGCGCCCTACGGTCGCTCCATGCGGATTCGAATCGTCGATGCCTTCACCGACCGCCCCTTCACCGGAAATCCCGCCGGAGTCCTGCTGCTGGACTCCGACGGCTTCCCCTCCGACGCCTGGCTCCAGCAGGTGGCCACGGAGGTGAACCTCTCGGAGACCGCCTTCGCCCACCCCCTGCCGGCCGGCGGGGACGCGGACTGGGCACTGCGCTGGTTCACCCCGGCCACCGAGGTCGACATGTGCGGCCACGCCACGCTCGCCACCGCGCACGTGCTGCGCACCACGGGGGCGGCCACCGGCACGGTCCGCTTCGCGGCGCGCTGCGGAACGCTGACGGCCACCGCGGACGAGGAGGGGATGCTCACCCTCGACTTCCCCACCTCCCCGCTGACCCCCGTCGACGTCCCGCCCGCAGTGGCAAAAGCCCTCGGCGCGACGGTGCTCTCGGCCCATGACACCGGCCCGCACATCGGGGACCTCCTGGTCGAACTGGCCGACGAGCGGTCCGTACGCGGCCTGCGGCCCGACTTCGCCGCGCTGGTGGCGCTCTCGGAGCGCGGCATCATCGCCACCGCCGCGGCCGAGGACCCACAAAGCCCCTACGACTTCGTCTCTCGCGGCTTCTTCCCCCGCGTGGGGATCGACGAGGACCCCGTCACCGGCAGCGCCCACACAGCGCTCGCCCCCTTCTGGTCGGCCCGTCTCGGCCGCACCGAACTGACCGGCCTGCAGGCATCGGCCCGCTCCGGCCTGGTCCGCACCTGCCTGCGCGGCGACCGAACGCTGCTCACCGGCCATGCGGTGACCGTGATCGACGGCGAACTGCTCACCACCCCCTGACACAGGAACGCGCCGGGGAATCAGGGGCGGATGCCCGCACGTCCCCGGCGCGTACGAGTCGGTCGGTCAGACAGTGGGCAGCCAGTCCACCTTCCCCGCCAGCAGCCCGTACCCGACGAAGGCGACGATGTCGAGCAGGGCGTGCGCCGCCACCAGTGGTCCCACCCGCCCCCATCGCCGGTACAGCAGCACGAAGACCACACCCATCACCATGTTGCCGATGAACCCGCCGATGCCCTGGTAGAGGTGGTACGAGCCGCGAAGCACCGAGCTCGCGGCCAGAGCCGCCAGCGGCGTCCAGCCCAGCTGATCGAGTCGGCGCAGCAGATAGCCGACGACGATCACTTCCTCCAGCACGGAGTTCTGGATCGCCGAGAGAATCAGTACCGGATACTTCCACCACACGTCGGGCAGCGACTCGGGCACCACCGTGAGGTTGAAGCCCGATGCCCGCGCCACGAGGTAGAAGGCCAGCCCCGCGCTGCCGATGCACGCGGCGACGAGCGCGCCGCGCCCGAGGTCGGACCACGGCCTGCTCCGGTCGAACCCGATGGCAAAGAGCCCGGCGCGTTCACGGATCAGCAGATGAGCGACGAGCGCCACCGGTACCAGCGCCGTGGCGATCCCGAAAAGCTGCCAGGCGAGATCCAGCCATGGCCGCCCGGGAGCGAACGACCCGTTGAGCGTCGCCGCCTGATCCTCCAGTCCTCCCGGTTTCGTCAGCGATCCGACAAAACTGATCAGTGACGACACCGCACTGGCCCCGAGAGACAGCGCAAGCACGAGCACCGTCTCCGACCGCAAAATCGTTCGTGACATCGCGGCCTGGGGAATGGATTCGGCCACACCTCCCGGCTCCGCCTGCACTCCTGCCTCCGTTGTTCCTCGCGCCTCGTCCCCGCTCGATCACGCCGATCACGCTCGAGGAGCAGCACCACCGCATGGGACGTCACAGCTTGCCCGACGACAGTACGGCGGACGTAGTCAGGTCCCCTCCACGACCGGCGCGTCAGGCGTGAGGCTCGGGCCGGCTCGGATCAGCCGAATCGGATCGGGTCAGGCCCGGTCAGGAGTGGGTCCCCGGAAACCCCACCGGCCAGGTGTGCACCGGCTGCCCCTCACGCACCAGCTCACAGTAGCGGCGCGTCATCGCCGCCAGCGACGCCTCCCGGTGCAGCCCCGCCTCGCGCGCCCGGTGGTAGGTGTCCGCCTGCCAGGAGGCTCCGTTCATCCGGCGGCGGCACCGCTCCTCGATGACCCCCAGATACCGGTCGCGGTCGGCGGGCTCCACGTTCCATGCGTCGAGCCCCGCCGCGGCGAGCGGCAGCAGCTCGTCACGGACGAGCTTGACGACGGGAACGCCGGTGATTCCCCCACGGCCCGGACGCGGCCACTGGAGTTCGGCGTCGATGCCGTGGCGGCACGCGGTCTCGAAGTTCTCGGCGGCAGCGGCGAACGGCAGTCGCGTCCACACCGGGCGGGATTCCTCGGCCAGGGCGCGGACCAGGCCGTAGTAGAAGGCCGCGTTGGCGATGACGTCGGTCACCGTCGGGCCCGCCGGCAACACACGGTTCTCCACCCGCAGATGGGGGACACCGTCGGCCACGTCGTACACCGGCCGGTTCCACCGGTAGATGGTGCCGTTGTGCAGGACCAGCTCCTGGAGCCGTGGAACTCCGCCCTCGTCCAGTACCCGCAGGGGATCCTCGTCGCCGCAGATGGGCAGCAGCGCGGGGTAGTAGCGGAGGTTCTCCTCGAAGAGGTCGTACGCGGAGTCGACCCACCGCTCGCCGAACCACGTCCGCGGCCGTACGCCCTGGGCCTGCAACTCGGGCGGCCGGGTGTCCGTGGCCTGCTGGAAGAGCGGAGGGCGCGACTCGCGCCACAGCTCCTTGCCGAAGAGGAACGGCGAGTTGGCGCCGACGGCGACCTGCACGGCCGCCACCGCCTGCGCCGCGTTCCACACGTCGGCGAAGCGGCCCGGGGTGACCTGGAGATGCAACTGCACGGACGTGCAGGCCGCTTCGGGAGCGATCGACGCCGAGGTGCACGTCAAATGCTCCACGCCGTCGATGTCGAGGGTGAACTCCTCGCCCCGCGCGGCCACGATCTGGTCGTTGAGCAGCATGTAGCGGTCGACGTCGGAGAGGTTCGCGGAGACCAGGTCCTGCTGCGTGAGCGTCGGAAGAATTCCGATCATCACGATGCCGGAACCGATCTCCTGCGCCTTGCGGTCCGCATATCCGAGACCGGTCCGCAACTCCTCCGCCAGCTGATCGAGAACACGGCCGCCCAGCCGGTGCGGGACGATATTTACTTCCAGATTGAACATGCCGAGCTCGGTCTGGAAATCCGGACTCGCGATACGGGAGAGCACCTCGGCATTCATCATCCGCGGCATACCGTCTTCGCCGGCGAGATTCAGCTCTATCTCGAGCCCCATCAGATTCTTGGGGCGGTCGAACCTCTTCTCCCCCAGCAGCCGCCCCAGTCCCGCCAGGCACTGTTGCAGCTTCCGTCGGTACCGCTGCCGATCGGACAGGTCGAACACGCCTGCCGCGACCTTCTCCCCCATCGAAGGGTCCCTCCTCGCGTGGGCACCACGCAGCGCCGACCGCCACGTCACGGACGATAATGCCCAGACTCTTTGATCCATAACGTCACGCCGGGCGCCCGCGCCCGATAGGCTGGACAGAGCACTCCACGGGCACATTCCAGCGGCATGCCGCAATGGGCAGTTGCCTGCACCGGATGGCGGCGAAAAACACAGACCTCTTTCGGCCTACCGCGCCGAGGTCGACGCCGCAGGCCGAAGCCCTGCAGGCACGGGAAATCAGGCGAAAAGGACTCCGGAAACGGGCTGAATTCAGCCTTGCTCGAAATACCTGCGACGGGTAGCGGAAACATTACGTGAACACGTGTCGTATAAACTCCGCGAGGGCAGAGAGATGGGATCCGGTGTCTTCCGGCCGCTCGCCGCCCCGCACGCCGACAGCGCCGTCCGCACCTTCACGCATCACCGTGTCTCCCCAGTGAGAGGCGACCCATCATGCCGCTGCATGTCCCACCGGCCCCCGCGCCTGCCCTGCGCAGCGTTCTCGCGGCACTCGGTTCACCCTTGGCCGTCCGCGAGGCCCGTACCCCTGCTCTGAGGTCCGTCCAGGGACCCCTGAGCGCCGAACTGCCGCTGCCGGTCCATGTGATGGACCAGATCGTGCCGAGCGGCAGTGCCCCGTACACCCGACTCGCCGGCTGGCGCTTCCTGATCCGCAGCGGCGAACGCGCCGTGGCCGCCGCGGACAGCGTGCTCACACCGGACGGCTGGACCTTCTCGCACTTCTTCGAAGGCCCCTATCTCGATTCGACCGAACAGGCCCTGCGACAGGCCGAGTCCATGGGACCCCACTTCCAGCCGAGACTGTTGTCGGTGCCCGAGCTCTACATGCTCACCCTGTGGCTTCACGGCGACCCGCAGGCAGACGCCGCGACCGGCACCCCTCAGCCGTCCGACGTCCTGGTCCCGCTGGCTCCGGCACCGCCGGGCATCGCGGCCCACCGGCCGCGCCAGGTCGCCGATCTGCTGCCCGTCCTGACGCTGCGACTGACACCGGCACCACTGCTCGACTCGCCCGCCGCCTGACGAGGAGCCCGGCACGCCCCGCGACCGTGAGGTCGCGGGGCGTACTGCTGTTCCGGGCATGGCCCGTTGTGACTAGCCCGCCCGGGCCACTGCGAACCACCCGAAAGGACAGCCGGTTCAACTGAACCGCCCGCGTGGGTGATACGTCATCAATCAGTAGGAAGAGCTGCCGTGAAATCCCTGCGGATCGACGCCCGTGGGGGAACACTGGGACCGGACCGAGAGATACGGGGGGCGGCCATGAACACCTCATCGAGCCGCAGGACACTCACCACTCGCAGCGAAAGAACCCATCCATGTGCCAGCACCAGCCGACCTGTCCCACATCCGACTCCGCCGACCGTGAGGCCGCACGCCTCGTGGCGCACCATCCGGAACAGGGCTGGAGCCTGCTGTGCAACGGCGTGCTCCTCTTCGAGGACACCGGCGAACTGCTGCCCGACGGCCGGATCATCGCCCCGCGCCGACCGCGGGAGGCGGGCCAGGTGATGACGGCCGCCTAGAGCCGTCCGAACAGGTAGGACGAGGGGCCGGCCCGGAGAAGCTCTCCGCACCGGCCCCGACGCATGTGCCCTTCGGCCCGCGTCAGTTGTCGTACTCGTCCAGAGGGGGGCAGGAGCAGACGAGGTTGCGGTCGCCGAACGCACCGTCGATACGGCGTACCGGCGGCCAGTACTTGTCGGCGGCGCTCACCCCGGCCGGGAAGACCGCCTCCGCACGGCTGTAGGCGTGGTCCCACTCGCCACCGAGCGCGGCCGCCGTGTGCGGGGCGTTGCGCAGCGGGTTGTCGTCGGCAGGCCACTCGCCCGACGCGACCTTCTCGATCTCGGAACGGATCGCGATCATCGTGTCGCAGAAGCGGTCGAGCTCGGTCAGGTCCTCGCTCTCGGTGGGCTCGATCATCAGGGTGCCGGCCACCGGGAAGGACATCGTCGGCGCGTGGAAGCCGTAGTCGATGAGCCGCTTGGCGATGTCGTCGACGCTGACACCGGTCGCCTTCGACAGCGGACGCAGGTCGACGATGCACTCATGGGCGACGAGACCCGCCGGGCCGGTGTAGAGCACCGGGTAGTGCGGCTCGAGGCGCTTGGCGATGTAGTTGGCCGCGAGGACCGCGACCTGCGTGGCGCGCTTGAGACCCTCGCCGCCCATCAGGCGTACGTACGCCCAGGAGATGGGCAGGATGCCCGCGGAGCCCCACGGGGCCGCGGAGATCGGGCCGACGCCGGTCTCGGGGCCGGCCGTGGGCTGCAGCGGGTGGTTGGGCAGGTACGGGGCGAGGTGCGCGCGCACACCGACCGGACCGACGCCCGGGCCGCCGCCGCCGTGCGGGATGCAGAAGGTCTTGTGCAGGTTCAGGTGCGAGACGTCGCCGCCGAACCGGCCCGGCTTCGCGAGGCCCACCAGCGCGTTGAGGTTGGCGCCGTCGACGTACACCTGACCGCCGGCGTCGTGCACCTGGGCGCAGATGTCGGCGACGTGCTCCTCGAAGACACCGTGCGTCGACGGGTAGGTGATCATCAGCACGGCGAGCTCGCCGCGGTACTGCTCGATCTTCGCGCGCAGATCCTCGACGTCGATCTCGCCGTCGTCGGCGGTCTTGATCACGACGACCTTCATGCCGGCCATCACCGCGCTGGCGGCGTTGGTGCCGTGAGCGGAGGACGGGATCAGGCAGATGGTGCGCTGGTCGTCGCCGTTGGCGCGGTGGTAGGCGCGTACGGCCAGCAGACCGGCCAGCTCGCCCTGCGACCCGGCGTTGGGCTGGATGGAGACGTTGTCGTAGCCCGTGACCTCGGCGAGGCGCTCCTCCAGCTCACGGATGAGGGTCAGATAGCCCTGCGCCTGCTCGACCGGCGCGAAGGGGTGGATCTGGCCGAACTCGGGCCAGGTGACCGGCTCCATCTCGGTCGTCGCGTTCAGCTTCATGGTGCAGGACCCGAGCGGGATCATGCCGCGGTCCAGCGCGTAGTCGCGGTCGGCGAGCCTGCGCAGGTAGCGCAGCATGGCGGTCTCCGAGCGGTGCTCGTGGAAGACCGGGTGGGTGAGGTACTCGTCCGCGCGCAGCAGGGCGGCGGGCAGCGCGTCCGCGCCGGCGGCGTCCAGTGCCTCGACGTCGCCGTCGACGCCGAAGGCGGACCAGACGGTCGTCACCTGCTCCCGGCCGGTGGTCTCGTCACAGGCGAGGGAAACGTGGTCGGCGTCGACGAGGTGCAGGTTGACCCCGCCCTCGCGGGCGGCGGCCACGACGTCGGCGGCCTTGCCCGGCACGCGGACGGTCAGGGTGTCGAAGTACGAGCCGTGCACCACGTCGACACCGCCGGCCCGCAGGCCCTCGGCGAGGATCGCGGCGTAACGGTGGGTGCGCCGGGCGATCGCCCGCAGCCCCTCCGGGCCGTGGTAAACGGCATACATGCCCGCCATGACGGCGAGCAGCACCTGCGCGGTGCAGATGTTGCTGGTGGCCTTCTCACGCCGGATGTGCTGCTCTCGGGTCTGCAGCGCCAGGCGGTAGGCCCTGTTGCCGTCCGCGTCGACGGAGACGCCGACCAGTCGGCCGGGCAGGCTCCGGGCGAACTTGTCGCGGACAGCCATGTAGCCGGCGTGCGGTCCGCCGAAGCCCATCGGGACGCCGAAGCGCTGCGTCGTGCCCACGGCGATGTCCGCGCCGAGCTCTCCGGGGGAGGTGAGCAGGGTGAGGGCGAGCAGATCGGCGGCGACGGTGACGACCGCGCCGAGCCCGTGCGCCTGCTCGATCACGGGCTTCAGGTCGCGAACGGCACCGGAGGCGCCCGGGTACTGCAGCAGCACGCCGAAGACGCCGCGCTCCGCGATCTCGGCGGGGATGCCGTCGCTCAGGTCCGCGGTGACGACCTCGACACCGGTCGGCTCGGCGCGGGTCTCGATCACGGCGATGGTCTGCGGCATGGTGTCGGCGTCGATCAGGAAGACGCCGTCCTTGACCTTGCCGACCCGGCGGGCCAGCGCCATGGCCTCCGCGGCGGCCGTGCCCTCGTCGAGGAGCGAGGCGCCGGAGGTGGGCAGACCGGTCAGGTCCGCGACGACGGTCTGGAAGTTCAGCAGCGCCTCGAGCCGGCCCTGCGAGATCTCGGGCTGGTAGGGCGTGTACGCCGTGTACCAGGCCGGGTTCTCCATGACGTTCCGCAGGATGACCGGCGGGGTGAAGGTGCCGTAGTAGCCGAGGCCGATCATGGGGGCCAGCACCTGGTTGCGGTCCGCCAGGGACCGCAGCTCGGCGAGAACGTCGGCCTCGGTACGGGCGTCCGGGAGGTCGAGGGCATCCGCGCTTTTGATGACGTCCGGCACGGCGGCGGCGGTGAGGTCGTCGAGCGAGCCGTAGCCGACGTGCGCGAGCATCTTGGCCTGGGCACCTGCGTCAGGCCCGATGTGGCGCCGCTCGAAGGGGGTGCCACGCTCCAGCTGGGAGAGCGGAATGCGGTTGGCGGTCATGGTGGGAGGCCTCCTGGTCTTCGCGACCTGCGAGGGGCATCACGGCGCGGATGCCCGGACGGCCTCCCCCTCTGTCATCTCAACCTGAGAGCTTCACCGGGCATCGCGGAGCGACCTCCCGGCTTTCACCGTCGGTGAGAGCGGATGCCGTCCGACGCCCGCCCTGCTTTCCAGAGTGACCTCGTCCGTGCGGTACAGGTGCCTGAGAGATTCCGGGGAGGATTTGCTCCTTCGGCGCCTCCGGTCTTCACCGGAGAACTCTCCCGCACAGGGTCAGCAGCCGTTTGCCAGGGTACCAGCGCCGCTTGGGAACGATCGCTCGAGTGGCCGACACTCGAAATGTGCCTTTCTGTAGTCATGAGAGAGCAGGCGCGACCAGTTGGAGGGACCCGTGCAGACCGACATCGATCCGCGCAGCCTGATAGGCCGCAAGGCGTTCGACCGCAACGGCACCAAGATCGGGACCGTCGACGAGGTGTACCTGGACGACGCCACCGGAGTGCCCGAGTGGGCGGCCGTACGGACAGGCCTGTTCAGCAGGGACGCCTTCGTCCCCCTCGAACCGAGCGACCTCGTCGACAACACGCTGCGGGTCCCTTACGAACGCTCGCTGATCAAGGACGCCCCGGACTTCGGCGTGGGCCGCCATCTCTCCCCCGAGCAGGAGCTCCAGCTCTACCACCACTACGGACTCGACATCTCCGGCCCGCCCCCGACGCCCGCTCCCGCCTCCGGCGACCGTTCCTTCGGCCGCGTCGCCGGCCAGGAGGACTGACCTGCCGGGCCCTCCTCCGGCGGCCCGATCAGCGGCAGCGGATCCGCGGGCTCCAGCTCCTCGTCGTCCACACGGAACGTTCGGACCCGGCCGGGCGGCGACCACGGTTCCTCGAAGCGCACGGTGACCCTCCCCACCCCGCTGCCCTGCACCCACCCGTGCCCGTGCCGGGCATGGCGTACGTCCTGGCCTGCGGCCCAGAGCCGCTCTACCGGGCCGGGACGCTCCGCGCCGGGCTCCGCGGGCTCCGGCGCCGTGCCGTCCGGAGCCGCCTCGGGTCCGGACACCGCCTGGGACAGGACGGCCGCGGACTCCTTTGCCGCGGCCTGCGCGAACAGGTCCTCCTGGGTGTAGTCCGCGAGCCCCGTGACGCCCACCCCGAGCAGCCGCACCCCGCCCGTGGTGTCCACTGCCTCCAGCAGCCGCCCCGCCGCCTCCCGTACGACCGCCGCGTCATCGGTCGGCCCCCGCAGGGTTTCCGACCGTGTCAGCGTCGAGAAGTCGTAGCGGCGGACCTTGAGCACGATGGTCCGGCCCGAGTGGCCGCTCGCCCTCAGCCGCGCCACGCACCGATCGGCGAGCCGGTCCACCTCGGTCCGCACCCGCACCCGGTCATGGAGATCCACGTCGAACGTGTCCTCGACCGACACCGACTTGGCGTCCCGCTCGGCGACCACCGGGCGGTCGTCGTGCCCCAGCGCCATCCGGAACAGCGCCGCCCCGTGCGCCCTGCCCAGCAGCCGTACGAGCTCGTCCTCGCCCGCCTCGGCGAGATCCGCGACCGTGGTCATGCCGGCCCGCCGCAGGTGCTCACCGGTGGCGGGCCCCACTCCCGGCAGGGTCCGCACGGGCATCGGCCCCAGCAGCTCGCGCTCGGTCCCCGGCTCGATGAGGAAAAGGCCGTCCGGCTTGGCCTGCTCCGAGGCGATCTTGGCAAGCATCTTCGAACCGGCCAGCCCCACAGACCCCGTCAGGCCCGTGACCGCTCGTATGTCGGCGCGCAACCTCTCTCCCGCCGCACGCGCGGACGACACGTCGTCCGCGGCTTCCCCGGCCTCCAGATCGACGAACGCCTCGTCGAGGCTCAACGGCTCGACGAGCGGCGACAGGCGCCCCAAGAGCTCCATGACCTGCTCGCTCACGGAGCGGTAGAGGGAGAAGCGCGGAACGAGGTAGGCCGCGTTCGGCGCGAGACGTCGCGCCTGCGCCATCGGCATGGCCGAGTGGACCCCGAAACGCCGGGCCTCGTAGGAGGCGGTGGCGACCACACCGCGCGGACCGAGACCGCCGACGACCACCGGCTTGCCGCGCAGCGACGGCTTCGCCGCCTGCTCGGCGGCGGCGAAGAAGGCATCCATGTCCAGATGCAGGATCGTCGGGGCGGTTCTCACACCTACGATGCTCCCCCACACCACTGACAACGGGGAGCGCCGGGCACGGTCAGACGGCCCGGTCGCGTCTGCGTCTCGCCAGTTCGTCCGCGGGGTTGTGACCGACCAGGGTCTCCCCCGTGTCGATCCGCTCGCCGTGGAGCTGCGAGAGCGCCGCCTCGACGTCCCGCCACACGACGCCCACCGCGATCCCGAAGACGCCCTGCCCGCCCTGGAGCAGCCCGACCACTTCGTCGGGCGACGAGCATTCGTAGACCGTCGCGCCGTCGCTCATGAGCGTCATCCGCTCGAGGTCCTTGAAGCCACGGGCCCGCAGGTGCTGCACAGCGGCGCGGATGTTCTGCAGCGCGACACCGGTGTCCAGGAAGCGCTTGACGATCTTGAGGACGACCACGTCGCGGAAGCTGTAGAGCCGCTGCGTTCCCGATCCGTACGCCGGTCGCACGCTGGGCTCCACCAGACCTGTGCGCGCCCAGTAGTCGAGCTGCCGGTAGGTGATGCCGGCGGCCGCACACGCGGTCGGCCCCCGGTAGCCGATGGTGTCGGTGGAAGGCCCGGCCGCGCTGTCACGAAGCGGGTACGGCCCGTCTTCCACCGGACTGGGTCCGAGGCCGCCCCCAGCCGTACTGTCGCCGCTGCTTCTCACGCCGACCTCCGTCCTTGACCTGCCACCTCGAAGGTAGGGAGTCACCAGGGGTGCGTCAACGATCGCCACACTCGGCACGCCGAGTGATAATCACCCTGAGAGTGGTTTCTCGTGCCCCGATCCGGGAAAGGCTACTCGAATGCGCCGACGCCGAGCGGACTGCGGGCGTCACTGGCTGCTGGAGCCGAAGTCCTCGGGCGAGATCTGATCGAGGAATTCGCGGAACTTCTCCACCTCGTCCTCCTGCTCGTCCGGGATGGCGATCCCCGCATCGTCCAGCACCCCGTCGCTGCCGTAGATCGGCGTACCGGTGCGCAGGGCGAGCGCTATCGCGTCGGACGGCCTGGCACTCACCTCGACCCCGCTGGCGAAGACCAGCTCCGCATAGAAGACGCCTTCGCGCAGGTCCGTGATGCGGACCTCGGTGAGCTCCTGGCCCACCGCCTCCAGCACGTCCTTGAAGAGGTCATGGGTCAGCGGCCTGGCGGGGGCCATGCCCTGCTGCGCGAAGGCAATGGCGGTCGCCTCCCCGGGGCCGATCCAGATGGGGAGGTACCTATCGCCTCCCACTTCACGCAGGAGCACGATCGGTTGGTTCGAGGGCATTTCGACCCGGACACCCACAACGTCGAGCTCGTTCACACAGTAACCCTAGGACGTGCGCGACCGGTTTGGGTAGTCGGGCTGGTCCAAGATCAGTGGAGCCGCACTCCGAGGGCGGTCTGCACCAGTGCCGCGTGAAGCCTCACGGACAGGGTCACGAGCTCTCTGGCGGTTGCCTCGGCATGTGCCCTGGTCTGGGGATTACGGTGCCGGCGCAGCGGCGCGACGATCTGCTCCACCAGCCCGGCGTCGCGTTCCGCCGACGCCTTCATGGCGCGAAGGTGCCGTGGCTCGAGGCCGAATCTGCCCAGGTCCGCGATCAGCCGGGCGACAGTGGCCGCCTCGGACTCGTAGGCCCCGTCCTCGTCCGGAGCGAGCAGGCCGAACGACTCCCACTCCGCCAGCTCCTCCTCGGACACGTCCGCGGCCGCCAGCAGAGCCGTTCGCCCGATACGGGCCGCGGTGCGCCGCTCGCTTTCCGGCTCCCAGGTGCCGTCGAGGAGCTCCCGGTGAGTCCCCTGCGCCGGCAGCTGGATCTGCTCCCCTCGCTCGAGGGCGTCCAGCTGCTCACGGATCACCTTCAGGGGAAGGTAGTGGTCACGCTGCATCCGCAGCACCAGGGCAAGCCGCTCCACGTCCTGGGCGCTGAACTTGCGGTACCCGGAGGGCGTACGGCTCGGCTCGACGAGCCCCTCCGCCTCCAGGAAACGGATCTTGGAGATCGTCACTTCCGGGAACTCGTCGCGCAGCCGGCCGAGCACCGCTCCGATGCTCATCGACCGCTCGCCCGCGGCGGCGGTGCCGTTACCGGCACCGCCCGTCGGTGTTCGCAGCATGTACCTTCCCTGGAAGTCCCCCGGACACAGTCCGGGAGGGTCACACGCCCCGCTGGCTCGCGTAGAAGACCAGCCGGTACTTGCCGATCTGCACCTCGTCACCGTTGGCCAGTACCACGGAGTCGATCCGCTCGCGGTTCACATAGGTGCCGTTCAGGCTGCCGACGTCGGAAACGGTGAAGCCGCCGTCCGCGCCCCGGCGGAACTCGACATGGCGCCTCGACACAGTCACGTCGTCGAGGAAGATGTCGCTCTGCGGGTGGCGGCCGGCCGTGGTCAGCTCACCGTCCAGCAGGAAGCGGCTGCCCGAGTTGGGGCCGCGGCGGACCACCAGCAGCGCCGAACCGAGCGGCAGGGCCTCAACAGCGGCCTGGGCCTCCGGCGAGAGCGAGGGGATGGCCGTCTGGCCGGTGACCTCGGAGTCGTAGGCCTCGATACCGGAGATGGAGATCGTCGACGTCGTCTCCGACGCCCGCTCGGCGGGAGCGCCGCCCCGCAGCGGCGCGCCGCAGTTGGAGCAGAACCGACCGGCCTCGGTGTTCCGGTGGCCGCACCTCGTACAAACCGGCAAACCCGCCATGGACGGATCCTCCTGCCGCGGCTGTCCCGCGTGGGGATTGGTCGCATACGGGTCGGAGGTAAACCCTCCACCCGTACTTGAGGTTGATGGTTCCCCGAAACCTATGCCTCCGGCACCGGCAGGGTCAACAGACGACGCGCCCTGTCTGCCCGAATTGTCACCACCAGGCACCTCGTCGCGGAACAGCGGCCGCTCGGCCCCCTGATCCTCACTCTGGCCATGACGCGGCGCGCGATGCCGGGCGTTGCCGTCCTCGCGTGCACTCTTGCCGAACAACTTCGCAAACAACTTCACGGGCGTTTCCCCTTGACCGAAATAGACCCGCCCGTGGGGCAGGACGAACCCTCAACCAACACAACTGCGGACCCGGACACCCTCACAACGTCCGTATGCACCAGACAGTTTCCACCACGCGGCACATATGTGGTGCGTCGACCCCCTGCAATCTTCTGCCCTGGTCCGGCAGACCCCATGTCGCCCCCGTTCACGGCGAGGACGACCGAGCGTAGTCAGGCCGCTCCGCCGGTCGCAAGGCATCCACAGTGATCTTCTCCGAACGCGCCACAGTGGCCGTGGCCTGCTCCTTCTCCAGCGTCTGCACGACACCGCCCGGGATGTTCAGGGCGGGCTCCAGATCCTGCGGCTTGCCGATGACCTTGAAGGTGTACGGCGCGGTGATCCGCTTCCCGTCCACCGCGATGTCACCGGCGCTTCCCGAGAAGTAGGTGTCCGCGACGACCCTGGTGCCGTTGACCTGAATCGCCTCCGCACCGGCCGCTCGAAGCTCCTGGATCGTGTCGAGGAGCATGTCCGACTCCACCGTCCCGGACGGGTCCTGGATCGTGAGCGTGATGCCGGGCCCCTCAGCCGCGACCGTGCCGGCGAGGACACCGAGCTGCTGTTCCTTCTGCAGGGTCTGCTTGCGCGCCTCTTCCGCCTGGTCCGAGCTGTTCTCCAACTCGGTCCGCTGGTCCTCGAGACGCTGCTTCTCGTCCTCGAGCCGCTGGGTGCGGTTGTCGAGTTCGTCGAGGATCCGGACCAGGTCCTCCTGGCGTGCGCCGCGCAGCGCGCTTTCGTCGCTGTTGGAACGGACCTGGATCGCCAGGCCCAGTCCGAGGACGAACAGCAGGAGCGCGACGATCAGTTGGGCCCGGGTCACCCGCGGCGGCCACACCGCCGCGCGCAGCCGTTCCCGGCCGGTCTGCGGCGCCGCCTCCGAGGCGGCGGCCTCCGGCGACAGAGGCGGCTCGGAAGGCTGTGCCTCCGGCTGAGGCAGCGGTTGCGACCGCTGGGGCTGCTGAGGTCGCTGAGCCGCGTCCTTCGGGTTCTCTTCGTTGTTCATACGTCACGCCCGGAAGACATGCCGGCGGATCGCCGCGGCGTTGGAGAAGATCCGGATGCCGAACACGACGACCACACCCGTGGACAGCTGGGCGCCGACGCCCAACTTGTCACCCAGGAAAACGATCAGCGCGGCCACCACGACGTTGGACAGGAAGGAGACGACGAAGACCTTGTCGACGAAGATCCCGTCGAGCATGGCCCGCAGACCACCGAACACGGCGTCGAGCGCGGCGACGACCGCGATCGGCAGGTAGGGCTCGACCACCGCCGGCACTTCGGGCCGGACCAACAGCCCGACCACGACTCCCACGACGAGGCCCAGTACGGCGATCACGATGTGCCCTTCTCTGTGTCGGCCGCCCCCGGCCCGCCACCGTTCCCGGCGTCGGCGGTCTTCGGCTCTGCTGTACGTACGATCAAGCTCGGGGCGGCCGGCAGACGAACCGTCTCCTCGTCGGAAATGCTGGACCGGATACCGAAGTCCTCTTTCAGGATCTGCAGATACTGGCCGTCGGCACTGTCCTGGAAAGCGGTGCGCAGCTTGTTCCCGTCCCCCACCGCCTGCACCGTGTACGGCGGCACCAGCGGCCTGTTGTCGACCAGTATGGCGTCGCCTGCCGCCCGGATCGCGGACAGGGCCGTCAGCCGCTGCCCGTTGATCGCGATCGCGTCCGCACCGGACTCCCACAACCCGTTGACGACGCGCTGCAAGTCCCGGTCCCGTACCCGGCCCGTGTCGGAGAATCCGCTGCTCTCCCGCGGTCCGTCACCGCCCTGGTCGGTGTCCTTGGCATCGTCCACGACGAGTTTCACGCCCGGCCCCTGCACCTCGGTGGCCCCGGCGAGCAGCGAGACGAGCTCGCCCTGATCCCCGCCCTGCGTCCTGAGGGCCTTGCGCTGCTGCTCCTCCACGTCGGAACGGAGGGCCTCGACCTCCCGCTCCAGTTTGTCGGCGGTACCGGTCTGCGCCTCGACGCGGTCGATCAGCTCCTCGCGTTCCTTTGCGAGCACCGGCGCCGAGATCTGCGCCTCAGCGGCTCCAAGCGTGACGACAATGGCCGCCAGCACCAATCCCGCGGCCAGTCCGAGCTTGGCCTTCAAGGTACGCGGCATGCCGCCGGCCTCCGCCCTGCGGGCCGACGCCTCGGCGTAACCGTCGTCGAGGCTGTGCTCCATGACGTTCGTCAGCAGCGACATGGACGCGTCGGGGCGCGCGGGCGGAGAACCAGTGCTCCGAACGGGGGGCTGCTGCGGCATGCCGCACATCGTCGCACGTCGCAGCCGCTACCGCCGAATGGCCCCACCGGTGTGCCGACAGCAGCCCCAGGGCAGCCGCCGGCACACCGGCCCGGGCTCAGTGACCTGCGCTGTCCACGACCGCCGACCACTCGTCGAGCAGCGCCTGGGCCGATGCGTCGTCCGGCCCTTCCGCCCACAGGTGGGTGACCGCCTCCGACGGATCCGGCAGCACCATCACCCACCGGCCGTCGGCCTCGACCACCCGCACGCCGTCGGTGGTGTCGACGTGCCGGTCTCCCGCGGCCTCGACGACCCGCCGCATGACAAGCCCCTTGACCGCCCACGGCGTCGCGAGATCCCGCTTCAGCACATGGGCGCGCGGGATCCGGGCGTCGATCTGGCTCAGCGTGAGCTGCGTGCGCGCGACCAGGCCGACGAGCCGGACGAGCGCGGCCGCACCGTCGAAGACGCTGCTGAACTCCGGAATGATGAAGCCGCCGCGGCCGTCACCGCCGAAGATCGTGGTCTCCTCCCTGCCCACTCGCGTCAGGTCGTCGGGGGAGGTGGTCGTCCACTCGACCTGGGTGCCGTGATACGCCGCGACCTGCTCGGCGATCCTCGTCGTCGTCACCGGCAGCGCCACTCCGCCGCTGCGCCGCTCAGCGGCGACCAGGTCGAGCAGCACCAGCAGCGCACGGTCGTCCTCGACGATCCGTCCGCGCTCGTCCACGAGGGAGAGCCGCTCGCCGACGGGGTCGAACCGGACGCCGAAGGCCGCCCGCGCGGACGCCACGATCTCTCCGAGCCTGACCAGACCCGACCGCCTGGTGTCGGCGGACTCGGTGGGCCGTGCCTCGTCCAGGCCGGGGTTGATCGTCAGGGCGTCGACCCCCAGGCGTCCGAGGAGGCTGGGCAGCACCAGACCGGCGCTGCCGTTGGACGCGTCGATGACAACTTTCAGCCCCGACTCGGCGATCCCCGAGGTGTCCACGTTGCGCAGCAGTGAGCCCGTGTAGGAGTCGAAGACGCTGGAGGGGAAGTGCAGGTCACCGATCTCGCCCGGGAAGGCACGCCGGTACTCCTGGCGCGCGTACACCCGGTCCAGCTTGCGCTGCCCACCTTGTGAGAGGTCCGCTCCCCGTTCGTCGAAGAACATGATGTCGACGGAGTCCGGCACGCCCGGTGAGGTCCGGATCATGATGCCGCCCGCACTGCCGCGCGCGGTCTGCTGACGGGCGACGGGCAGGGGCACGTTCTCCAGGTCCCGTACGTCGATGGCACTGGCCTGCAGAGCCGAGATGACCGCCCGCTTCAGGGCTCGCGCACCTCGGGAGTGGTCACGGGCCGTGGTGACCGTGGCGCCCTTCTTGAGCGTGGTGGCGTAGGCACCGGCCAGCCGCACCGCGACCTCCGGAGTGATCTCCACGTTGAGGATCCCGGAGACGCCCCGCGCGCCGAAGAGATGTGCCTGGCCCCGCGACTCCCAGATCACAGAGGTGTTGACGAACGCGCCAGCCTCGACGGTCTTGAACGGGTAGACGCGGACGTTGCCCTGAACGATCGATTCTTCGCCGACCAGGCACTCGTCGCCGATCACGGCGCCGTCCTCGATACGGGCGGCCCTCATGATGTCCGTGTTCTTGCCGATGACACACCCGCGGAGATTGCTCTGCGGTCCGATGTAGACGTTGTCGTGGACGACGGCCTTGTGCAGGAACGCACCGCTCTTGACGACGACGTTGGAGCCGACGACGGTGTGCTCCCGGATCTCGGCACCGGCTTCGATTTTCGCGTAGTCACCGATGTACACCGGCGCCCGCAGGACGGCGTCCGGATGCACGTCCGCGCCTTCCGCGACCCACACTCCGGGCGAGATCTCGAAGCCGTCGAGCTCGACGTCCACCTTGCGTTCCAGGACATCGGCCTGGGCCTTCACATAGCTTTCGTGGGTACCGACGTCCTCCCAGTAGCCCTCGGCGACATAGCCGAAGATCGGCTTGCCTTCCTTCATCAGCTGGGGGAAGACGTCACCGGACCAGTCCACGGGCACGTCGGCCTCGACGTAGTCGAACACCTCGGGCTCCATGACGTAGATGCCGGTGTTCACGGTGTCGGAGAACACCTGCCCCCACGTCGGCTTCTCGAGGAACCGCTCGACCTTTCCTTCCTCGTCGACGATCGTGATGCCGAATTCCAGAGGATTCGGCACCCGTGTCAGACAAACGGTGACCATTGCGCCTTTCTCCTTGTGGAAGGAGATGAGGTCGGTCAGGTCGAAGTCGGTGAGAGCGTCACCGGAAATCACGAGGAACGCGTCGTCCTTGAGTGCTTCTTCTGCGTTCTTGACGCTGCCAGCGGTGCCGAGTGGCTTCTCCTCGTTGGCGTAGGTGAGCTCCATTCCGAGCTCTTCACCATCACCGAAGTAGTTCTTGACCAGTGAGGCGAGAAATTGCACGGTTACGACGGTCTCGGTGAGCCCGTGCCGCTTGAGCAGCCTGAGAACATGCTCCATGATCGGCCGGTTGGCCACCGGCAGAAGTGGCTTGGGCATGCTCGAGGTCATGGGGCGAAGCCGGGTTCCTTCGCCACCAGCCATCACGACGGCCTTCATGTCGGAAGCGTCCTCCTTGAAGAGACGACGGTCTTGCCGACTTCACTCGTCGAAAGAGACCACTGGTGACACGCGCGCGGCCGGCGACACTGCGCGGTACCACACCGACGAGGTCAATCGGCCATTGCGTCCGCCTTGACGAGACGGCGGACCTGGACCACATACAGGATCCCTGCCCACCAATACAGAGTTGTACCCCATCCCGCGAACGCCCATCCGAAAATCGCCGCGAGTGACGCGAGCCATCCGGTTCCGTCACTCAGGAGCAGCAAGGGGAACGCGTACATGAGATTGAACGTGGCAGCCTTGCCCAGGAAGTTCACCTGTGGCGGTGGATAGCCGTGGCGACGGAGGATCCCCACCATCACCAGCAGCATCAGTTCACGCGCCAAAAGCGCGGCCGTCAACCAGAGCGGCAGAATTTCGCGCCAGGTGAGTCCTACCAGGGTGGAGAGGATGTAGAGACGGTCGGCCGCCGGGTCGAGGATTCGGCCGAGACTGCTGATCTGGTTCCACCGGCGGGCCAGCTTGCCGTCGAGATAGTCGCTGATGCCGCTGAGCATCAGAACCAGCAATGCCCAGCCGTCGCTCTTGGGCCCCCCGAACTCGGGACGGAGAATCAGCCACAGGAAGAGCGGCACGCCGACGAGACGCGCCATGCTGAGGATGTTGGGGATGGTGAGTACCCGGTTCGTCTGAACGCGGGTCTCCTGGACCTCCACCCGGGGGCCTCCTGTGTGGAACGTGCCAACGATGCCCCCTGACCCTACCTGCAGCTACCGCCGGCCTGTACAGGGGGGTCCGGGGGGTAACGCAGAAAAGCCCCGCACCACGAGGGTGCGGGGCTTTCCCACAATGATTGTTCGGCGGCGTCCTACTCTCCC